>DASVOS010000014.1 GCA_036383255.1 Gammaproteobacteria bacterium
CCGCCGAGGGCGGTGCGGAAGGCGGCGAACGTCCGGCCCAGCGCCGCGGCGCTCCCGGTGGTGCTGGCGGCGGCGGTGCCCGCAAGAAGCCCCCGGTGCGCAAGAAGGCTGGCGGCCGCAAGCCCGAGGGCGGCGCCGGCGCGTGATCGCCGGCCCCAGGCCGTCCCACACAACCTATATAGATACGGATCAGGTACCAAGGAAATGACGATCTCTGCGAACATGGTGAAGGAACTGCGCGAGCGCACCGGCGCCGGCATGATGGAGTGCAAGAAGGCCCTCACCGAGACCAACGGTGACCTCGACCTCGCGGTCGAGAACATGCGCAAGTCGGGCCTGGCCAAGGCCGACAAGAAGGCCGGCCGCGTGGCGGCCGAAGGCCGCATCGCGATCGAGCAGTCCGGCGACGCCGTGGCCATGATCGAGGCGAACTGCGAGACCGACTTCGTCGCCAACGGCGACGAGTTCGGAGGTTTCGCGGCCGCCGTCGCCAAGGCGGTACTCGCCTCGGCGCCGGCCTCGGTCGAGGCGCTCAACGACGTGAAGCTCGCTTCCGGCGAGACTGCCGACACCACCCGCCGCAACCTGGTGGCGAAGATCGGCGAGAACATCACCGTGCGCCGCATCGAGCGTTACCAGGCCAAGGGCACCGTGCTCGGCGCCTACGCCCATGGCACCCGCATCGGCGTGCTGGTGGAGCTGAAGGGCGGTACCCCCGCGCTGGCGAAGGACATCGCCATGCACGTGGCCGCCAGCCGTCCGCTGTGCGTGAAGCCCGAGCAGGTCGCGCCTGAGGTGCTGGCGAAGGAGCGGGAGATCATCCGTGCCCAGTCCGCCGACAGCGGCAAGCCCGAAGCGATCATCGAGAAGATGGTCGAGGGACGGCTCAAGAAGTTCCTGGCCGAGGTCACCCTGCTGGGCCAGCCCTTCGTGAAGGACCCGGACCAGACCGTCGAGAAGCTGGTCAAGTCGGCCGGCGCCGAGGTGCTGCGTTTCACCCGTTTCGAGGTGGGCGAGGGCATCGAGAAGAAGCAGGAAGACTTCGCCGCCGAGGTCATGGCCCAGGCCAAGCGTGGGTGAGCCGCGAAGCGGCGAGCGCCCGGCCATGGATGGACGGGCCGGACAGCGCGCGGAGCAGGAGTGCAGCGCGCTGATAGGGCCCTCAGAGGCCGTTTACGCTACAATCTGATGACGACGAGGAGCCCCGCTTTGCGGGGCTCCGTTTAACAGCCACCGCCCGGACCCGCAGCGACATGGCTACCCAAGCCCCCGCCTACAAACGCATCCTGCTCAAGCTCTCGGGCGAGGCCCTGATGGGCTCCGGCGACTACGGCATCGATCCCAAGGTGCTGGCGCGCTTCGCCGCGGAGGTCCGCGACATACGCGATGCCGGGGTGCAGGTGGGCCTGGTCATCGGCGGCGGCAACATCTTCCGCGGCGCCGGCCTCGCCAGCGGCGGCATGGACCGGGTCACCGCTGACCACATGGGCATGCTCGCCACCCTCATGAACGCGCTGGCGCTGCAGGATGCCCTGGAACGCCTCGGGGTGTTCGCCCGCGTCATGTCCGGCATGCGCGTCAACCAGGTGTGCGAGGACTACATCCGCCGCCGCGCGGTCCGCCACCTGGAGAAGGGGCGGGTGTGCATCTTCGCCGCCGGCACCGGCAACCCGTTCTTCACCACCGACACGGCCGCGAGCCTGCGCGCCATCGAGACCGGCGCGGAACTGCTGATCAAGGCCACCCAGGTGGACGGCGTGTACTCCGCCGATCCCAAGAAGGATCCGAAGGCCAAGCGCTACGACCACCTCACCTACGACCGGGTGATTGCCGACAAGCTCATGGTGATGGACGCCACCGCCATGGTGCTGTGCCGCGACAACGACATCCCGCTCAGGGTGTTCGACATCTCGCACGAGGGCGACCTCATGCGCATGATCATGGGCGACACCAGCGTGGGCACGCTGGTGGACAACGGAGGAAATTCATGAGCATCGCCGACCTGAACAAGTCCGCCACCACCCGCATGCAGAAGAGCGCCGATACCCTGAAGGATGCGCTTTCCAGGCTGCGCACCGGCCGCGCCAACACCGCCATGCTCGATCACCTGCGTGTCGAGTACTACGGCAACATGGTGCCCCTGAACCAGGTGGCCAACGTCGCGCTCGGCGACAGCCGCACCATCACCATCACGCCCTGGGAGAAGCCCATGATCGCGGTGGTGGAGAAGGCCATCATGACCTCGGACCTGGGGCTCATGCCCGCCACCGCCGGCAACATCATCCGCGTCCCCATGCCCGCCCTCACCGAGGAGCGCCGCAAGGAGATCATCAAGGTCGCCAAGCAGGAAGCGGAAGCCGCGCGGGTGTCCGTGCGAGGCGTGCGCCGCGACGTGAACAACGAGCTCAAGGCCCTGCTCAAGGACCGCAAGGTCACCGAGGACGAGGAGCGCCGCGCCCAGGACGAGGTGCAGAAGCTCACCGACAAGTACATCGCCGACATCGACAAGATCCTGGCTGCCAAAGAAGCCGAGCTTTTGGCTGTCTGAGCGTGCCGGGCCATCGAGCCCGGAACCAGAGGGCGGAACATGACCGAGAACCATGCCAGCGCACCGCCCGCGCACATCGCCATCATCATGGACGGCAACGGCCGCTGGGCGAAGTCCCGCGGCCTCATCCGCCACGCCGGCCACAAGGCCGGCCTCGACACGGCCCGCACCATCATCGAGCACTGCGCCGAGAACAAGGTCGGCGTGCTGACCCTGTTCACCTTCAGCAGCGAGAACTGGCAGCGGCCCGAGACCGAGGTCAGCCGCCTCATGGAGCTCTTCCTCGGCGCGCTCGGCAAGGATGCGCGCGAGCTGCACCAGAACCGCATCCGCCTGCGCTTCATCGGCGACCGCTCGGCGTTCTCCACGAGGCTGCAGGCAGGCATGGCCGAGACCGAGGCGCTCACGGCCGCGAATCCCCGCATGGTGCTCAACATCGCGGTCGGCTATGGCGGCCGCTGGGACATCCTGGATGCGGCGCGCAGGCTGGCGCGGGAAGGGCGCCTGCAGGACGCGGACGAGTCCGCGTTCGGCGCGGCGCTGTCCCTGGATGGCCAGCCGGACCCGGACCTCTTCATCCGCACCGGCGGCGAGAAGCGCATCAGCAACTTCCTGCTGTGGAACCTCGCCTATACCGAGCTCTACTTCACGGACACCCTGTGGCCGGATTTCGGCAAGCCCGAGCTCGACGAGGCCCTGGCCTGGTTCGCGGCGCGCCAGCGCCGCTTCGGCAAGACCGGCGAGCAGGTGGCGGGCGCCCGTGCTTAAGCAGCGCGTCATCACCGCGCTGATCGTCGGCGCCGTCGCGCTGGCGCTGATCTTCTTCGCGCCCCGCTGGCTGTTCACCGCCACGATGTTGGGGTTGCTGGTGATGGCCGCCTGGGAATGGTCGGCCCTGGCCGGCAGCCCGGACCGCAACTCGCGCCTCATGCTGGCCGTGGTCTTCGGCCTGCTGGCGCTGGCCGCGGGCTGGCTGCAGGGCAGGGAGCCCCGGGCACTCCTCATATATAGCGTGGCGGCCCTCGCCTGGTGGGCGGTGAGCCTCGTCTGGATCGCATCCTGGCGGGCCGGGTTCAGCCGTCCGGTGAAGATCCTCTGCGGCCTCCTCACCCTGTTGCCGTCCCTCGCGGCGGTGGTGGCGATCCGCGGCTGGAGTCCCTGGTATCTCCTGGTGCTGCTGCTCGTCACTTCCGGGGCGGACATCGGTGCCTACTTCGCCGGCCGCGCTTTCGGCAGGCACAAGCTCGCGCCGCAGGTGAGCCCCGGTAAGACCTGGGAAGGCGTGGCGGGCGGCGTGGCCATGGTCATCCTGGTGGCAGCCATCTGCGATCATTGGCTCGAACTGCCCGTGCTCCCGTTCATCGCGCTCTGTGTCTGCGTCGCGCTGCTCTCGGTGGTGGGCGATCTCTCCGAGAGCCTGTTCAAGCGCCAGGCCGGCCTCAAGGACAGCGGCAACGTCTTCCCGGGCCACGGCGGAGTCCTGGACCGGGTGGACAGCATCACCGCCGCCGCGCCCCTCTACTGGCTCGGCATGAGCTGGCTGCTGGGAGGTCTGTCGTGATCGGCGTCGCGGTCCTCGGTTCCACCGGCAGCGTCGGTGTCAGCACGCTGGACGTGGTGGCGCGCCACCGCGACCGTTTCAGGGTCCTCGCGCTCACCGCGCACCGGGACGTGGACGGCCTGCTCAAGCAGTGCCTGGAGCACCAGCCAAAGCTCGCGGTCATGGTGGACGAGAAGGCCGCACAGGCGCTTGCCAAGCGCCTCAAGGAGAGCGGCCTCGACACCGAGGTGCGCGCCGGCGCCGGCGCACTCCTGGAAGCGGCCGCGCTGCCGGAGGCGCGCTACGTGATGGCCGCCATCGTCGGCGCCGCGGGGCTCGAGGCCACCCTCGCCGCGGTGCGTGCCGGCAAGCGCGTGTTGCTCGCGAACAAGGAAGCCCTGGTGATGGCGGGACCGCTGTTCATGGACGCGGTGCGCGCCCACGGCGCCGAGCTCATGCCCATCGACAGCGAGCACAACGCGGTGTTCCAGTGCATGCCCGGCGGCTACCACGCCGGCACCTGGCCGCGCGGCGTACGGCGCATCCTGCTCACCGCTTCCGGAGGCCCGTTCCGCGGCTGGCCTGTGGAGCGCCTGGCGGAAGTCACGCCGGCGGAAGCCTGCGCCCATCCCACCTGGAGCATGGGCCGCAAGATATCGGTGGACTCCGCCACCATGATGAACAAGGGCCTGGAGGTGATCGAGGCCTGCTGGCTGTTCGGCACCGGTCCTGAGCGGATCGAGGTGGTGGTGCATCCGCAGAGCGTGATCCACTCCATGGTGGAATACGACGACGGCTCGGTGTTGGCGCAACTCTCCAACCCGGACATGCGCACGCCCATCGCCCACGGCCTTGCATGGCCGGAGCGGCTCGAGGCAGGCGTCGAGCCCCTCGACATCCTGGCCCGCGGCAACCTGGACTTCGAGCCGCCGGACCTGGAGTCTTTCCCCTGCCTCAAGCTCGCCATGCAGGCGGCGGAGGCGGGCGAGGGGGCGCCGGTGGTGCTCAATGCCGCCAACGAAATCGGGGTAGCCGCGTTCCTGGAGGGACGGCTAGCCTTCACCGGCATCGCTGACCTGGTGGCCGCCGCATTGGACGAGGTGCCGCGTGCGCGCTGCGCCAGCCTGGACGACGTGCTGGCCCTGGACCGGCGCGCACGCAAGACCGCCGAGGCGCGCCTCGCCGCCCTGGCCCGGAGCGCCTGACATGCAGATCATCATCAGCATCCTCGCCTACGTGGCCGCCATCGGCGTGCTGGTCACGGCCCATGAGTTCGGCCATTTCATCGTGGCGCGCCGGCTCGGCATCAAGGTGCTGCGCTTCTCCATCGGCTTCGGCAAGCCGCTCTATACCTGGCGCCGCAAGGGCGACGAGACCGAGTACGTGCTCGCAGCGCTGCCGCTCGGCGGCTACGTGAAGATGGCGGACGAGCGGGAAGGCGAGGTGGCGCCGGCGGACCTGCCGCGTGCCTTCAACCGCCAGCGCATCCCCAAGCGCTTCGCGGTGGTGCTGGCGGGCCCGGTGTTCAATTTCCTGTTCGCGATCCTCGCCTACTGGGTGATCTTCATGGCCGGTGTGCCCGGCATCAGGCCGGTGGTGGGCGACATCAAGCCGGGCTCGGCCGCCGCGGCCGCCGGCTTCGAGGCGCGCGATGTGATAACTGCGGTGGCCGGCCACGAGACCGCCACCTGGGACACCGTGCAACTCGAACTGTTCCGCGAGGTGCTGCGCGGCGGCCCCATAGCCATGCAGGTCACTACCCCGGCCGGCGAGAGCCGGGCGCTCGAGGTGCAGGTCCAGGACGTCCATGCCCTCACCGAGCCCGGCATGCTGCTGACCGGCCTGGGCTTGGCCCCCTGGGTCCCGCCTATCCCCGCGGTGGTGGGGGAGCTCACCCCGGACGGCACCGCCGCGGCCTCGGGCCTCAAGAGCGGCGACCGCGTGCTGTCGGTGGCGGGGAAACCCGTGTCCGACTGGCAGTCCCTGGTGCAGGTCATACGCGATTCGCCGGGCCGGACTTTGGCGCTGGTGGTGGAGCGGGACGGCCGGAGCCAGGAGCTCGCGCTCAAGGTCGGCAGCGCAGACGTGGATGGGGTCAGCGTCGGCCGCGTGGGCGCCGGTTTCGCCAGGCTGCCGGACAGCTTCTATGACAGTTTGACGGTGGAACAACGGTATAATCCCCCGGCCGCCCTGTGGCAGGGGATCAAGCGCACCGCCGACATGTCGTGGCTGACGCTGGTGGCCGGCTGGAACATGCTGATCGGCAACGTGTCGCTGAAGAACCTCAGTGGGCCCATCGACATCGCGCAGTACGCCGGTTACGCCGCGGAGAGCGGCCTGACCACGTTCCTGGAGTTCCTGGCCTTCGTCAGTGTCAGTCTCGGCGTGCTGAACCTGCTACCGATACCGGTGCTGGACGGCGGACACCTGCTGTACTTCTCGGTCGAGGCGGCCAAGGGGTCGCCGTTGTCGGAGCGCATGGAAGTGCTGGGTCAGCGTATCGGCATCGTGCTGCTGCTGACGCTGATGGTGTTCGTGATCTACAACGACCTGATACGTGTCTTGAGCTGAGGAGGCCAGTTTTGGGTAACTTGAAAGGCGTCGGACTCGTCCTCGCCACCCTCGTCCTGCTGCTGTCGGCCTCCATCGCTCGCGCGGACGATTCCTTCGTCGTAAAGAAGATCCAGCTCGAGGGCCTGCAGCGCATCTCGGACGGCACCCTCTACGACTACCTGCCAGTGAACATCGGCGACACCATGGACGCCGCGCACGTGCAGCAGGCGATCCGCGCGCTCTACAAGACCGGCTTCTTCCGCGACGTCGAGTTGCGGCGCGACGGTGACACCCTGGTGGTGGTGGTGCAGGAGCGCCCCTCCATCGCGCACTTCACGATCACCGGCAACAAGCTCATCAAGACCGAAGACCTCAACAAGAACCTGACCAAGGCGGGCCTCGCCGAGGGCCAGATCTTCAACAAGGTGGTGCTGGACGGGTTGGAGCAGGACCTCTACGACCAGTACTACAGCCACGGCCACTACGGCGTGACCATGAAGACCGACGTGCGCGACGTCGGAGACAACCGCGTGGACGTGTCGGTGACCATCTCCGAGGGCATCACCGCGCGCATCCGCTCGGTCAACGTGGTCGGCAACCACGACTTCACCGAGAGCGACCTGCAGGACATCTTCAAACTCAAGGTCTCGGATTTCTGGACCTACTTCGGCAGTTCCGACGAGTACGCGCGCGAGAAGCTGGTGGGCGACCTCGAGTCGCTGCGCTCCTTCTACATGGACCAGGGCTACGCGGACTTCGGCATCGACTCCACCCAGGTGGCGGTCTCGCCGGATCACAACAGCGTGTACATCAGCGTCGGCATCACCGAAGGCGACATCTACAAGATCAAGAACGTGAAGCTGTCCGGCAACCTGGTGGTGGGGGAGGAACAGCTCAAGCCCTACGTGCTGCTCAAGACGGGCGACACGTTCTCGCTGGCACGGGCCAACGCCACCGCCGACCTGATCCGCAAGCGCCTGGGCGTGGACGGCTATGCCTTCGCCCAGGTCAACCCGGTACCGGACATCGACCGTGAGCACAGGGTGGTGTCGCTCAACTTCGTGGTGGACCCGGGCGAGCGCACCTACGTGCGCCACATCGCGTTCAGCGGCACACCGGAGACCAACGACGAGGTATATCGCCGTGAGATGCGCCAGTTCGAGGGCGCCTGGCTCTCGAACCTCGACCTCGAGCGCTCGCGCGTGCGCATCCAGCGCCTGGCCTGGGTGGAGGACGTGCAGGTCAAGACCAATCCGGTCCCCGGCACCGCGAACCTGGTGGACGTGAGCTTCGACGTGAAGGAGCGCCCGCCGGGCACCGCCAACATCGGCGTCGGCTACGGCAGCCAGTCAGGCCTGGTGCTGGACGGCCAGATCTCCAACGCCAACTTCCTCGGCACCGGCGAACGGCTGTCGCTGCAGGCCAGCCACACCGCGATCGGCCACAGCTACACCTTCAGCTTCACCGATCCGTACTGGACGGTGGACGGCGTGAGCCGCACCTGGAGCCTGTTCCAAAGCCGTATTTCCTCGCTCACCATCAACAGCGCGCCGCTCACCACCGCCTCCTATGGCGCGGGCCTGAACTTCGACATACCGTTGTCCGAGTACAGTGCCTGGGGCGTGGGCCTGACGTACTCCCACAACGAGCTGTTCTCCTCCAACGGCACCTCGCAGGAATACATCAAGTTCATCCAGCAGCCGGGTAACGGCGAGATCTTCTACACGCCCGCCGCCTGTTCCGACCCGCTGCGCGGCTTCATATTCGTGTGCGAGTTCCCCGGCCTGCGCTACAACAGCCTGGAGAACTCGCTGAGCTACGTGTACGACACCGAGAACCGGGTGATCTTCCCGACTGCCGGCGTGCGCGATGCGCTCAGCCTGATCACCGCCATCCCGGGCGGGGACCTGCGCTACTGGATCGTCAACTACCAGCAGTACGCGTTCCTGCCGCTGCCGTTCAAGTTCATCTACGCGCTCAACGGCCAGTTCAGCTATGGTGCGCCCTACGGCAAGACCGCCACCTATCCGCCGTTCAAGAACTTCTTCGTCGGCGGTCCGGACACGGTGCGCGGCTGGGAGACCGGCACGCTGGGTCCCCGCGACAGCCTCAGCACGCTGCC
Source organism: Gammaproteobacteria bacterium (assembly GCA_036383255.1). Classification (NCBI taxonomy): domain Bacteria; kingdom Pseudomonadati; phylum Pseudomonadota; class Gammaproteobacteria; species Gammaproteobacteria bacterium. The sequence goes on from DASVOS010000014.1 coordinate 8,764, forward strand.
GATCGGCGGCCGCACCATGCTCTACGCGCAGAACGAGTTCGTGCTGCCGCGCTTCGGCAAGGACACCGGCGGCAGCGGCTCCTACCGCCTGGCGGTGTTCTTCGACATCGGCAACGCCTTCACCCAGCCGAGCGACGTCCGCTTCAAGGACCTGCGCGAATCCTGGGGCATCGCGGCCACCTTCCTCACGCCCCTGGGGGCGATGAAATTCAGCTATGCTTTCCCGATCAACCCGAAACCGGGCGACAAGACCGAGCGCTTCCAGTTCACCCTGGGCGCCTATTACTGACGCATCCCTTCAGGAGCACACCGTGATCACCAAATCCCGAATCCTCGCCATCCTGCTCGCGACTTGCGCCGCCGGCATCATGACCGGCGCCCAGGCTGCCGACCTCAAGGTGGGCGTCATCAGCATGTCGAGCCTGCTGCAGAAGTCGCCGCAGGCCCAGAACGCGTCCTCCGAGATCACCAAGAAGTTCGACGTGCGCAAGAAGGACCTGCTGGCCGAGCAGGACAAGATCAAGAACCTCCAGGACCAGCTCAACAAGAACGGCGCCACCATGACCGCCTCGCAGGCCCAGGACTCGCAGTCCCAGCTCGACGAGCTGCAGCGCGACTTCAGCCGCAAGTCCAGCGACTTCCAGGACGACTTCAACATGGCACGCAACGCTGCGTTGAGCTCGCTGCAGCAGGACGTGCTGAAGGCGGTGCAGGAGTTCGCCCAGGCGCAGAAGTACAACCTGATCCTGGCCGAGGGCGTGATGTACGCCGACAACGCCGTGGACGTCACTGACCAGGTACTGGCGCAGATGCAGAAAGACTTCAAGGCCGCCGGGAACGCCAAGGGCGGCGACTGACCGGCATGGGGGCGGGGTACACGCTCGCGGAGCTGGCCTCCCGCTGCGGCGGCGAAGTGCGGGGTGAGGGCGGCACGCGCGTGCGCTCCGTCGCCACCATCCAGAACGCCGGCGCCGGCAGCATCGCGTTCCTCGCCAACCCCCACTACAAGCGCCACCTCGCCGGCACGGGCGCGGCGGCGGTGATCCTCGCGCCGGCCGACGCGGAAGGCTGCCCGGTCCCGGCGCTCGTCACCAAGAATCCCTACCTGCTGTACGCGAAGGTCGCGACGCTGCTCGCGCCGGACACGCCCGTGAAGGGCGGCGTGCATCCGGCCGCGTCGGTCGATCCCGCCGCACGCGTCGATGCCAGCGCCTGGGTCGGTCCGGGCGCGGTGGTGGAGGCGGACACCGAGGTCGGCGCGCGCGCGTCCATCGGTCCCAACTGCGTGGTGATGCGCGGTGCCAGGGTGGGGGAGGATAGCCGCCTCACTGCCTCGGTCACGCTCTGCCACGGCGTCAGCGTCGGCAAGCGCGCGCTCATCCATCCCGGCGTCGTCATCGGGGGCGACGGTTTCGGCATCGCACCGGACGCGGGCGGCTGGGCCAAGGTGCCGCAGCTCGGCTCGGTGCGGGTGGGCGACGACGTGGAGATCGGCGCCAACACCACCATCGACCGGGGCGCCCTCGAGGACACCGTGATCGAGGACGGCGTTAAGCTGGACAACCAGATCCAGGTGGCCCACAACGTGCGGATCGGCGCGCACACCGCCATCGCGGGCTGCGCCGCCATCGCCGGCAGCGCCGTCATCGGCAAGCGTTGTATGATCGCCGGCGGTGCAGGCATCACCGGCCACATCGAGATCTGCGACGGCGTGACGGTCACCGCCATGACGCTGGTGACGCACTCGATCACCGAATCCGGGGTCTATTCTGGCAGCCTGCCGATGGACACCCAGCAGCAGTGGCGCAAGAACAGCGTGCGCTTCCGCCAGCTGGACGCGCTGGCGCGCCGCATCGCCGAACTCGAGAAGAAACTCAAGGACTAAGCCATGGGCCAGAAGCCGTTCCTCGACATCCACGCCATCATGAAGCAGCTGCCGCACCGCTACCCGTTCCTGCTGGTGGACCGGGTGCTGGAGTGCGTACCCGGCGAGACGCTGACGGCGCTCAAGAACGTCACCATCAACGAGCCGTTCTTCCCCGGCCACTTCCCGCAGCGGCCGGTGATGCCGGGCGTGCTGATCCTGGAGGCGATGGCCCAGGCCACGGGCCTGCTGGCCTTCGCCAGCATCGGTTCGGCGCCGGACAAGAACGAGCTGTACTACTTCGTCGGCATCGACAAGGCGCGCTTCCGCCTGCCGGTCGAGCCGGGCGACCAGCTCATCTTCAAGGTCAGGGTGCTGGGCTCCAAGCGCGGCATGTGGAAGTTCGCGGGCACCGCCGAGGTGGACGGGCAGGTGGCCGCCGAAGCCGAGCTCATGTGCGCCGCCAGGAAGCACGAAGAGTGAGCCGAGTCCATCCCCAGGCCCTCGTCGATCCCAAGGCGAAGCTGGACAGCAGCGTCAGCGTCGGCCCGTTCAGCGTGATCGGCGCGGACGTGGAAGTCGGCGCCGGCACCGTCATCGGCCCGCACGTGGTGATCCAGGGCCCGACCCGTATCGGCCGTGACAACCGCATCCACGCCTTCGCCTCCCTGGGCGGCGCGCCGCAGGACAAGAAGTACGCCGGTGAGCCCACGCTGCTGGAGCTCGGCGACCGCAACAGCATCTTCGAGTTCGTGACCCTGAACCGCGGCACCGTGCAGGACAAGGGCACCACCAGGATCGGCAGCGACAATTGGCTGATGGCCTACGTGCACGTGGCCCACGACTGCCTCTTGGGCGACAACATCATCATGGCCAACAACGCCACCCTGGCAGGGCACGTGGACATCGAGGACTGGGCCATCCTCGGCGGCTTCAGCAAGATCCACCAGTTCGTGCGCATCGGGGCCCACAGCTTCACCGGCATGAACGTGGATGTCACCCGCGACGTGCCGCCCTACGTGATGGTGTCCGGCACGCCCGTGGAACCCCATGGCATCAACAGCGAGGGCCTGAAGCGCCGCAGCTTCAGCGCCGACCAGCTGCGCAACATCAAAAACGCATACCGCATCCTGTACCGCTCGGACCTCCGCCTCGCGGAGGCCCTGGAGCAGCTCAAGGTGCTCGGCGAGAGCCAGCCTGAGGTGGCGCTGATGGTGCGCTTCCTGGAGAAGAGCGAACGCAGCATCACGCGCTGAGGGTGCTTGGGGTGAGCCAAGCCACGGTGCAGGGATGCACCGTACGCGAATCAAGCGCGATAGCGCTTGATTCGGCGGAGGCGAGCCCGGACATGCGCCAGGCTCGCCGAGTAGCAAAAGTTCATGGATGAACTTTTGCGTATCCATCTTGATGAGGATTTCATGCGTATCGGCATCGTCGCGGGGGAGAGTTCGGGCGACATCCTGGGCGCAGGGCTGATCCGCGCCATCAAGGAGCGCGCGCCCGAGGCCCGCTTCGAGGGCGTGGCGGGCCCCGCCATGATCGCAGCCGGCTGCGAGGCGCTGTATCCCGCGGAGACCCTCGCGGTGATGGGCCTCGCCGAAGTGCTCGTGCACCTGCCGCGCCTGCTCAAGGTGCGCGCGCATCTGAAGCGCCACTTCATGCAGGACCCGCCGGACCTGTTCATCGGCGTGGACTCGCCGGACTTCAACCTCGGGCTCGAACAGGCGCTGCGCCGCCACGGCATCCCCACGGTGCACTACGTGAGCCCATCCATCTGGGCCTGGCGGCCCAAGCGCGTGTTCAAGGTGGGCAGGGCGGCGGACCTCACGCTCGCGCTGCTGCCTTTCGAGCCGCCCCTCTACGAGAAGCACGGCTTCAAGTCCGTGTTCGTGGGTCACCCCCTGGCGGACACCATCCCCGAGCACCCTGACCGCGCCGCGCTGCGCCGCGAGCTGCACCTGGGCGAAGATGACTGGGTGGTGGCGCTCCTGCCGGGCAGCCGCTTCTCCGAGGTTGAGCGCCTCGGCCGGCTGTTCCTGGAGACGGCCCAGTGGCTCAACCTCGAGCAGCCGCGTTTGCGGTTCGTGATCCCCGCGGCGACACCCGCGCTCAACCGCATGTTGAAGGAGCTGATCCGCACCACCCAGCCGGACCTGCCGGTGACGCTGGTGGAAGGTCACTCCCACGACGTCTTGGGCGCCGCCGACGCGGCGCTGCTCGCTTCCGGCACTGCCGCACTGGAGGCGCTGCTGTTCAAGTGCCCCATGGTGGTGGCCTACAAGCTCTCCGCTGCCAGCCACGCATTCATCCGTTTCTTCGACCTGCTCAAGATCCCCTACGTGTCCCTGCCCAACCTGCTGGCGGGCCGCGCGCTGGTGCCTGAGTTCCTGCAGCGCGAAGCGACGCCCGAGGCCATGGGCGCGGCCCTGCTGCATCTCCTGGAGGACGGTCCGGCGCGCGACGCGCAGGTGCAGGGCCTCACGGCGCTCACCGGCAGGCTGCGGCGCGGCGCGGACCAGCGGGCCGCCGAGGCGGTGCTGGCGCTCCTCGACTCGCGCCGCTCGGCGCGGGTGTAGGATTGCGGCCATGGTCAGGTTGCGGGACAGAGTCAGGGAGATGAGCCTCACCATGGTGGTGGCGGGGGTGGACGAGGCCGGCCGCGGCCCCCTGGCGGGCCCGGTGATGGCCGCCGCAGTGGTGCTGGATACCGCGCGTCCCATCCGGGGACTCAAGGACTCCAAGCTGCTCGACCCCGAGCGGCGCGAGGAGCTGGCGGCGCAGATCCGCGAGCGCTCCCGCGCCTGGGCCGTGGCCTGGGCGGACCACGAGGAGATCGACCGCATCAACATCCTGCAGGCCTCGCTGCTCGCCATGGCCCGCGCGGTGGCGGCGCTCGCCATCGAGCCCGAGCAGATCTTCGTGGACGGCAACCAGTTGCCGCCGGTGCGGCAGAAGGTCACCACCGTCGTGCAGGGGGACCTCAAGCTCCCGGCCATCGGCGCCGCCTCCATCCTGGCCAAGGTGGAGCGGGACGCGGCCATGCGCCGCCTGCATGCGATCTATCCCCAATACGGCTTCGACGAGCACAAGGGCTATTCCACCCCCGCGCACCTCGCGGCGTTGAACGCCCACGGGGCCTGCGCCGTGCACCGCCGCAGCTTCGAGCCGGTGCGCCGCTGCCTGGACAGGCTGTTGTGACGCCGCGCTTCATCCATCTTCGCCTGCACACCGAGTATTCCCTGGCGGACAGCGTGATCCGGGTGCCGGACCTGCTGGACGCGGTGAAGGCGGGCGGCATGCCGGCGGTGGGCGTCACCGATCAAGGCAACCTGTTCGCCCTGGTGAAGTTCTACCGCGACGCCCAGAAGGCGGGCATCAAGCCCATCGTGGGCGCGGACCTGAGGGTACGGGACGGCGACGGCGGCGACGCCGCGCTCATCACGCTGTTCTGCCTGGACCATCAGGGTTACCTCAACCTGTCTGCGCTCATCACCCGCAGTTACATCGAGGGCCAGAGCCGCGGGCAGCCCATGCTGGAACGCGGCTGGTTCACGGGACTCACGGACGGGCTGATCGCGCTCTCCGGCGGCCGCGAGGGGGACGTGGGCCGGGCGCTGCTGGCCGGGCGCGAGCCTGAGGCCCATGCGCGGCTCGCCGCCTGGCGCAGCCTGTTCCCGGACCGTTTCTACATGGAGTTGCAGCGCACCGGCCGCGAGCAGGAGGCGGAGTACCTGGAGGCTGCGGTGCGCATGGCCGCCGCCGCGGGTGTGCCGGTGGTGGCCACCAACGACGTGCGCTTCCTCGCGCCCGACGACTTCGAAGCCCACGAGGCCCGTACCTGCATCCAGGAGGGGCGGGTGCTGGACGACCCGCGCCGACCGCGCCGCTACAGCGAGCAACAGTACCTCAAGAGTTCCGCGGAGATGGCGGAGCTCTTCTCCGACCTGCCGGAGGCGCTGGCGAACTCCGTGGAGATCGCGCGCCGCTGCAACCTGAAGCTCGACCTCGGCAAGAACTACCTGCCGGCCTTCCCGGTGCCGGAAGGCCATACCACCGAGAGCTATCTCAGGGCCGAGGCCGGCCGCGGCCTGGAGCTGCGCCTCAAGAAGGTACTGGAGAAGGCCGGGGCTCGCCGCACCGAGACCGAGCAGGCCTATCGTGCGCGGCTCGAGTTCGAGCTCAACGTCATCATCCAGATGCAGTTCCCCGGCTACTTCCTCATCGTGGCGGACTTCTGCGAGTGGGCCCGCACCCACGGCGTGCCGGTGGGGCCGGGCCGCGGCTCCGGCGCGGGCTCGCTCGTCGCATGGTGCCTCGGCATCACCGACCTGGATCCCATCGAGTACGACCTCTTGTTCGAGCGCTTCCTGAACCCCGAGCGCGTGTCCATGCCGGACTTCGACGTGGACTTCTGCATGGAGGGACGCGACCGGGTCATCGACTACGTGTCGGAGCGCTACGGTCACAAGCGCGTCTCCCAGATCATCACCTACGGCAGCATGGCGGCGCGCGCGGTGGTGCGCGACGTGGGCCGCGTGCTCGGCCATCCCTACGGCTACGTGGACAAGATCGCCAAGCTCATCCCCATGGAGCTGGAGATCACCCTCGACAAGGCGCTGGCGGACGTGGACGAGCTCGCGCAGATGTACGAGTCGGATGAGGAGGTGCGCGCCCTCATCGACCTCGCCAAGCGCCTGGAGGGCCTGGCCCGCAACGCCGGCAAGCACGCCGGCGGCGTGGTCATCGCGCCCACCGAGCTCACGGATTTCACGCCGCTGTACTGCGAAGAGGGCGGCCACCACCCGGTGACGCAGCTCGACAAGGACGACGTGGAGGCGGTGGGCCTGGTCAAGTTCGACTTCCTGGGCCTGCGCACCCTCACCATCATCGACTGGGCGGTGCATTCCATCAACCGCGAGCGCGCGGCGCGCGGCGAGCCGCCGCTGGAGGTGGGCGCGCTGCCGATGGACGACGTCGCCACCTATTCGCTGCTCAAGCGCTGCCAGACCACCGCGGTGTTCCAGCTCGAATCCCGCGGCATGCGCGACCTCATCGGCCGCCTCAAGCCGGACCGCTTCGAGGACATCGTGGCGCTGGTGGCGCTGTTCCGCCCCGGCCCGCTGCAGTCCGGCATGGTGGACGACTTCATCGCCCGCAAGCACGGCATGAAGGTCGAGTACCCGCACCCCAAGCTCGAGCCCATCCTCAAGCCCACCTACGGCGTGATCCTGTACCAGGAGCAGGTGATGCAGATCGCCCAGGTGCTGGCGGGGTACACGCTCGGCGGCGCGGACCTCCTGCGCCGCGCCATGGGCAAGAAGAAACCGGAGGAGATGGCCAAGCAGCGCAGCATCTTCACCGAGGGCGCCATCGGTAACGGCGTGGACGGCAAGCTCGCCACCTACATCTTCGACCTGATGGAGAAGTTCGCGGGCTACGGCTTCAACAAGTCCCACTCCGCCGCGTACGCGCTGCTTTCTTACCAGACCGCCTGGCTCAAGGCGCACTACCCGGCGCACTTCATGGCGGCGGTGCTGTCCTCGGACATGGACCACACCGACAACGTGGTGGGCTTCATCCACGAGTGCCGGCAGATCGAGCTCAAGATCCTGCCGCCGGACATCAACCACTCGGACTACAAGTTCGCGGTGGCGGACGCGGACGCCATCCGCTACGGCCTCGGCGCCATCAAGGGCGTGGGCCTCGCCGCGATCGAGGGCTTGCTCACCGAGCGCGCCGCCAACGGCCCCTTCAAGGACTTGGAGGACGTGTGCCGGCGCATGGACCTGCAGAAGGTGAACAAGCGCGTGCTGGAGGCGATGATCCGCGCCGGCGCCATGGACGGGCTGGGCGCGAACCGCGCCACCCTCATGGCGCGCCTGCCGGAGGCCATGGCCATGGCCCAGCAGCAAAGCCGCGCCAGCGAGGCGGGGCAGAACGACATGTTCGGGCTGGCGGCGCCGGCCCCGGCGGCGCAGAAGTCCGCCGCGCCCGCCAAGGAGCTGCCGGACTGGGACGAGGCGGAGCGCCTGCGCCACGAGAACGAGACCCTCGGCCTCTACCTCACCGGCCATCCCATCACCCGCTACCTGCGCGAGCTCAGGCAGGTAGCGCCGGTGGACTTGGGCGAGCTCGCCAGCGAATCGCCGCCCGCGCCGCTGCCATCCTCCCGTGAGGGCGGTTTCGTGCGCCGGCCCACCCGCCGCATCACGGTGGCGGGCCTCTTGCTCGCGATCCGCAAGAAGGGCAACCGCGTCATCCTCACCCTCGACGACAGCACCGGCCGCATGGAGGTGATGTTGTTCGAGGACGCCTTCGCCAAGTTCAAGAACGTCGCCATCAAGGACCGCATCCTGGTGGTGGAAGGCGAGCTCGGCTACGACGACTTCAACCGCGCCTGGCGCGTCAGCAAGGTCAAGGAGATGTGCGAGCTGGACACGCTGCGTGCCCAGCGCCTGGCGCGGCTCGACATCGTGCTGGAGCGGGCGGCCCTGGACCATAAGCTCATCCAGGAGCTGCGCAACATCCTCAAGCCCACGCCCCAGGGCCGTCTCGCCGTGAACATCCAGGTGCGCTTCATGCACGAGGGCGTGCCTTACCTCACCCCGGTACCGGGCATGGCGGACTGGCGCATCCACCCGTCGGAAGAGGTGATCCGGGCCCTGGAGCGGCTGGTGGGCGCCGAGGGCTTCAAGCCCCATTACCTCAGCCGCGCCGCGAGCCAGCCCGAGGTCGCCTACGCCTGACCGGGCTTGCCCCCGGGGGCTGCAACCGGTAACGTTTACAGCCTGTTGGCACGATTTTCAGAGAATGAACCTCAACTTCCTCGAATTCGAACAGCCCATCGCCGAGCTTGAAGCCAAGATCGAAGAGCTGCGCTTCGTCGGCGACGAGTCCGCCATCAGCATCACCGACGAGATCGAGCGCCTGCAGGCCAAGAGCCGCACGCTCACCGAGAACATCTTCTCCAACCTGTCCTCCTGGCAGGTGGCCCAGCTGGCGCGCCACCCCCAGCGTCCTTATACCCTCGACTACGTGCAGCGCATCTTCACGGACTTCGAGGAGCTGAAGGGCGACCGTGCCTTCGCCGACGATCCGGCCATCGTGTGCGGCGTGGCGCGCCTGGACGGCAAGCCGGTGGCGGTGATCGGCGAGCAGAAGGGCCGCGACACCAAGGAGAAGATCCGCCGCAACTTCGGCATGCCGCGCCCCGAGGGTTACCGCAAGGCGCTGCGCATCATGAAGCTGGCGGAACGCTTCCGCCTGCCCATCTTCACCTTCATCGACACTCCCGGCGCCTATCCCGGCGTGGGAGCGGAGGAGCGGGGCCAGAGCGAGGCCATCGCGCGCAACCTGTTCGAGATGTCCACCCTCCGGGTGCCCATCGTCTGCACCGTGGTGGGCGAGGGCGGCTCCGGCGGCGCGCTCGCCATCGGCGTGGGCGACCGGGTACTGATGCTGCAATACAGCATCTACTCGGTGATCTCGCCGGAAGGCTGCGCCTCCATCCTGTGGAAGAGCGCCGACAAGGCCTCCGACGCGGCCGAAGCCATGGGCATCACCGCCGAGCGCATCAAGAGCCTGGGGCTCATCGACCAGGTCATCAAGGAACCCCTCGGAGGCGCCCACCGCGACGTGGACGCCACCGCCGCCAGCGTCAAGAAGGCGCTCTTGGACAGCCTTGCCCGCCTGGAGGGCATGTCCGTGGACGAGCTCGTGGAAGCCCGCTACAAGCGCTTCACTTCCTTCGGCAACTTCAAGGAATGACCGGGGCCGTCACCCGGCCGTAGCCCCGTGTCCTTCTCACCCGATCGGCTCCTCGAGACCCTGCGCGGCCTGCCGGCGGCGTCGTGCTATCGGGTGGGCATGAGCGGCGGCCTCGACTCCACCGTGCTCCTGCATGCCCTCGCGTCACTGAGGGCGAACCTCTCCGGCGCGCTCGCGGCGCTGCACGTGGACCACGGCCTGCACCCTGACGCCGCCCGCTGGCAGCAGCATTGCGCGGATCTCTGCGCGCGTCTCGGCGTGCCGCTGGAATCCCACCGGCTACAGGTCGCGCCCGCCGCCGGCGAGAGCCTGGAGGCGGCGGCCCGGGAACGGCGCTACGCCGTGTTCCGCCAGGCCATGCACCCCGGCGAGATGCTGCTCTTGGCCCAGCACGCGGACGACCAACTGGAGACCTTCCTGCTCCAGGCCCTGCGGGGTGCGGGCGTGCGTGGCCTCGCCGCCATGCCCGAGTGCGTGCCGTTCGAAAGAGGCTGGCTGGCACGCCCTCTGTTGCGCCACGGCCGCACGGAACTGGAGGCCTGGGCTGGGAGCCAAGGCCTCACCTGGATCGAAGACCCCAGCAACGCGGATACCGCCCTGGACCGCAATTACCTGCGCCACGAGGTGCTGCCGCGCCTCACGGCCCGCTGGCCCGCTGCGGCGGATACGGTCGCCCGCGCCGCGCGCCACTGTGCCGAAGCGGCCGAGACCCTCAAGGCCGTGGCGGCGGAGGACTGGGCCCATCACGGCGCGGGAGAGATCCTGCCGGTGTCGGCCCTGGAGGCGCTGCCGGAGGCACGGGCGCGGCATCTCTTGCGTCATTGGATCGAGGCCCGGGGCCTGCCGCTGCCGCCGGCCCACAAGCTCACGGAGATCCTGCTCCAGGCCCGGGCGGCGGAGGACCGTAACCCCTGCGTGGACTGGGCCGGGGCCGAGGTGCGCCGCTACGGCGGCCATCTGTATGCCCAGCGGCCCTTGCCCCCGGCGCCGGGGGAATTCCGGCTCAAGCCCGGCGTGGCGCGGGAGCTGGGGGAAGGCCTCGGGGCCTTGAGCCTGGTGCCTGCCACGGGCGAGGGCATCCGCGCCGCGCTCTGCGGCAGCGGGGGCCTGAGGGTCGCGTTCCGCAGCGGCGGTGAGAGCTGCCGGCCCGCCGGCCATGGGCACACACGGCCCCTCAAGAAGTGGCTGCAGGAGATGCACGTGGTGCCGTGGCTCAGGGACCGGCTGCCGCTGATCTATGGTGAAAGTGGGGACGAGAGCACGGGCGGCGGCGCGCTCCTGGCGGTGGCGGGGCTGTTTGCTTGTGAGCCCCATGCAGCCGGGCCCGGGGAGGCGGGTTTGCGCATCGAATGGCGGGGGCATCCGCCGCTCGCGTGAACGAGGCGGGTTTTTCCCGCATAAATCCGCAACGTCGCGCGCCGCGCTTTTTAAAGCCTCCCCTCTCTGGTAATCTGTCTTCCCGAATTCAGCAGCGCCGTCCTGGTGCCGCGTTCGGGAGTCCTGCAGATGACCCAGTTCGTATTCGTCACCGGTGGTGTGGTTTCCTCGTTGGGGAAGGGCATCGCCGCCGCCTCGCTTGGCGCGATCCTGGAAGCCCGGGGCCTCAAGGTCACCATGGTCAAGCTGGACCCTTACATCAACGTGGATCCGGGCACCATGAGCCCGTTCCAGCACGGCGAGGTGTTCGTCACCAACGACGGCGCCGAGACCGACCTGGACCTCGGCCACTACGAGCGCTTCGTGCGCGCGCGCATGGGCAAGAGCAACAACTTCACCACCGGCCGCATCTACGAGAACGTGATCCGCAAGGAGCGCCGCGGCGACTACCTGGGCGGCACCGTGCAGGTCATCCCCCACATCACCGACGAGATCAAGCGCTGCATCCGCGAGGGCGCCGGTGACGCGGACGTGTGCCTGGTCGAGATCGGCGGCACCGTGGGCGACATCGAGTCGCTGCCGTTCCTGGAGGCGATCCGCCAGATGGGCGTGGAGATGGGCCGCAGCGGCAAGTGCGTGTACATGCACCTGACCCTGGTGCCCTACATCCCCACCTCCGGCGAGACCAAGACCAAGCCGACCCAGCACTCCGTGAAGGAGCTGCGCTCCATCGGCATCCAGCCGGACATCCTCCTGTGCCGCGCCGCGGCCGAGCTGCCGCAGGACGCGCGCCGCAAGATCGCGCTGTTCACCAACGTCGAGGAGCGCGCGGTGATCTCCGCGCCGGACGTGGACGACATCTACAAGATCCCGCTGGTGCTGCACGAGCAGGGCCTGGACGACATCGTGGTGGACCACCTGCGCATCAACGCCCGCTCCGCCAACCTCTCCGAGTGGCGGCGGGTGGTGGAGGCGCGCATCAGCCCCGAGGCCACCGTCAACGTGGCAATGGTCGGCAAGTACGTGAACCTGGCGGACGCCTACATGTCCCTCAACGAGGCGCTGCGCCACGCCGGCCTCAACACCCGCACCTCCGTGAAGATCCACTACATCGACTCCGAGGAGGTCGCCAAGAGCGGTACCGCCATGCTGCGCGGCATGGATGCGATCCTGGTGCCGGGCGGCTTCGGCGAGCGGGGCATCGAGGGCAAGATCGCCGCCGCGGGCTATGCCCGCGAGCACAACATCCCTTACCTGGGCCTCTGCCTCGGCATGCAGGTGGCGACCATCGAGTTCGCCCGCAACGTGGTGGGTCTCAAGGGTGCCCACAGCACCGAGTTCGAGCGCGGCACGCCGCACCCGGTGATCGCGCTCATCACCGAGTGGAAGGACCGCAGCGGCAACGTGGAGAAGCGCGACGACAAGTCCGACATGGGCGGCACCATGCGGCTCGGCGCCCAGGAGGCGATCCTCACGCCCGGTACCCTGGCCCACAAGCTGTACGGCAAGGACCGGATCATGGAGCGCCACCGCCACCGCTACGAGTTCAACAACAACTACCTCGACCAGCTCGAGAAGAAAGGCCTGGTGTTCTCGGGCCGCTCCCAGGACGAGCTCGTCGAGATCGTGGAGCTGCCGGGCCACCCGTTCTTCATCGCCACCCAGTTCCACCCGGAGTTCACCTCCACGCCGCGCGACGGGCACCCCCTGTTCACCGGCTTCATCAAGGCGGCACGCGCCTTCTCGCAGTCCTCGGGGCAGACCCTGAAGGCGGCGCGCGCATGAAGCTGTGCGGGTTCGAGGCCGGCTCCGACAAACCCTTCTTCCTGATCGCCGGCCCTGACACGCTGGAGAGCGAGCAGCTCGCCCTCGACGTCGCGGGCCACCTCAAGGAAGTGACGGGCAAGCTCGGCATCCCCTACATCTTCAAGGGCTCCTTCGACAAGGCCAACCGCACCTCCGGCAAGAGCTACCGCGGTCCCGGCATGGAAGAGGGCCTGCGCATCCACGCCAAGGTGCAGAGGGAGATCGGCGTGCCGGTGCTCACCGACGTCCACGAGGACACCGATATAGAAGCGGTGGCCAAGGTCGTTGACGTGATCCAGACCCCGGCGTTCCTCTGCCGCCAGACCAACTTCATCCAGCGCGCCGCCAAGGCCGGCAAGCCGGTCAACATCAAGAAGGGCCAGTTCCTCTCCCCCTGGGAGATGCAGAACGTGGTGGACAAGGCGGTAGCCACCGGCAACAGGCAGATCATGGTCTGCGAGCGCGGCTTCAGCTTCGGCTACAACAACCTGGTGGTGGACATGCGCGGCCTCGCGGTCATGCGCGCCACCGGCTGCCCGGTGGTGTTCGACGCCACCCACTCCGTGCAGCTGCCGGGCGGGCAGGGCGGCAGCTCCGGCGGCCAGCGCGAGCACATCTCGGTGCTGGCGCGCGCCGCCATCGGCGCCGGCGTGGCCGGCGTGTTCATGGAGACGCACCCGGATCCGGACAAGGCGCTCTGCGACGGCCCCAACTCCATGAAACTCGCCCACATGGCGGCGCTCCTGGAGACGCTCAAGGAGCTGGACACGGCGGTGAAGCGCCGGCCCTACATCGAGACCCAATTCTGACCACGGCATAGAAGGAAGACGGCTGACCATGGCTAAGATCACCGAGATACGCGCCCGCGAGATCATCGACTCCCGCGGCAACCCCACCGTCGAGGCCGACGTGCTCCTGGACAGCGGCGCTTGGGGCCGTGCCGCGGTGCCGTCGGGCGCCTCCACCGGCAGCCGCGAGGCGGTGGAGCTGCGCGACGGCAACAAGAACCGCTACGGCGGCAAAGGCGTGCTCAAGGCCGTGGCCAACGTCAACGGCGCCATCAGGAAGAAGCTCAAGGGCTTCAAGGCCGAGGACCAGAAGAAGCTGGACCAGGCGCTGATCGATCTCGACGGCACCGACAACAAGGGCCGCCTCGGCGCCAACGCGCTGCTGGCGGTGTCGCTCGCCAATGCCCGCGCCGCGGCGAACCACGCGGACCTGCCGCTGTTCGAGTACCTGGGCGGCCGCAAGGCGGTGACGCTGCCGGTGCCGATGATGAACATCATCAACGGCGGCGCCCATGCCGACAACAACGTGGACATCCAGGAGTTCATGATCCTGCCGGTGGGCGCGCCGGACTTCGCCGAGGCGCTGCGCTACGGCGCCGAAGTGTTCCACGCCCTCAAGAAGGTGCTGCACGAGCGCGGCCTCAACACCGCGGTGGGCGACGAGGGCGGCTTCGCGCCGGACCTGCCGTCCAACGAGGCGGCGCTGATGGCCATCATGGAAGCCATCGACCGCGCCGGCTACAAGGCGGGCAAGGACATCCTGCTGGGTCTCGATGCCGCCAGCAGCGAGTTCTACAAGGACGGCCGCTACCACCTGGAGTCGGAGCGCCGCCAGTACACCTCCAGCGAGTTCGCCGATTACCTGGCGGAACTCGTCAAGAAGTTCCCCATCGTCACCATCGAGGACGGCATGTCCGAGGGCGACTGGGACGGCTGGAAGGTGCTCACCCAGAAGCTCGGCAAGCAAGTGCAACTCGTGGGCGACGACCTGTTCGTCACCAATACGAAGATCCTCGAGGAAGGCATCGACCGCGGCATCGCCAACTCCATCCTCATCAAGGTGAACCAGATCGGCACCCTGACCGAGACCATCGCCGCCATCAACATGGCGGTGAAGGCGGGCTACACCGCGGTGGTATCGCACCGCTCCGGCGAGACCGAGGACTCCACCATCGCCGACATCGCGGTGGGCAGCCGCGCCACCCAGATCAAGACCGGCTCGCTGTCGCGCTCCGACCGCCTGGCCAAGTACAACCAGCTCTTGCGCATCCAGGAGAGCCTGGGCGCCAAGGCGCGCTACCACGGCAACAAGGCCTTCCCGGCCGGGATCGGCGGACGGTGAAGCTCGCCGGCAGCCTCGGCTGGAAGCGGCTCGTGCCGCTCCTGCTCGTGCTGCTGCTGGCGCTGTTCCAGTTCCAGCTCTGGTTCGGCGTGGGCAACGTGCCCTCCGCCATCCGCCTCAAGGGGCAGGTGGAGGCCCAGAGCACGGAGAACGCGGGGCTCGCCAAGCGCAACGCCGCGCTCGCGGCGGAGGTGGCCGACCTCAAGGGCGGCCAGGCCGCCATCGAGGAGCGCGCCCGCAGCGAGCTCGGCATGGTGAAACGGGGCGAGACCTTCTACCAGATCGTGCAGGCGCCGGCGCCTGCCACCCCCTGAGGGCCGCCGCGTGAGCGCGCGGTACTGGGCGGTGATCCCCGCGGCCGGCAGCGGCGCGCGCATGGGCAGCGCCATCCCCAAGCAGTACCTTTCCCTCGGCGGCCGCACGCTGCTGGAGCGGGTGCTGGACGTGCTGCTGGCGGAGCCGGCGGTGGACGGCGTCACCGTGGCGGTGGCGAAGGACGATCCCTACTGGCAGCGCTACCTGCCGGGCCAGCGCCCCAAGCCGGTGCGCGTCGCCTCCGGCGGCGAGACCCGTGCCCACTCGGTGCTGAACGCGCTCATGACCCTGCGCGACGAGCTGAAAGACGACGACTGGGTGCTGGTGCACGACGCGGCGCGGCCCTGCCTGCATCCGCGCGACCTCTCGCTGCTGCTGCAGATGGCCGGCCAGGACCCGGTGGGCGCCATCCTCGGCGCGCCGGTGACGGACACCGTGAAGCGGGTGGATGACGAGCGCCGCGTGACCGGCACCCCCGAGCGCGCCGACCTGTGGCGCGCGTTCACGCCGCAGATGTTCCGCTACCGCCTGCTGATGGACGCGCTGGAGGCCGCCATCCGCACCGGCGCGCCGCCCACCGACGAGGCGGGCGCCATGGAGCGGGCCGGCCACCCGGTGCTGGTGGTGGAGGGGCGCAGCGACAACATCAAGATCACCCGTCCCGACGACATCCCGCTGGCCGAGGCGATCCTCGCGCAGCGCGGCGGAGCCTGAACATGAGGATAGGCCACGGTTACGACGTGCATGCCTTCGCCGCCGGCGACCACCTGATGCTGGGTGGCGTGCGCATCCCGCACTCGAAAGGCGTGAAGGCCCACTCCGACGGGGACGTGGTGCTGCACGCCGTCTGCGACGCGCTGCTCGGCGCCGCTGCCCTGGGCGACATCGGCCGCCACTTCCCGGACACGGATGCCAGGTGGAAGGGCGCCGACAGCCGCATGCTGCTCAGGGAGACGGTGAAGCTCATCGCCGCCCGCAAGCTCAAGCCCGCCCAGGTGGACGTGAGCGTCATCGCTGAAGCCCCCAAGCTCGCGCCTCACGTGGCCGCCATGTGCGCGAATCTGGCGGCGGATCTCGGCCTCCTGGCGGAGCGGGTGAACGTCAAGGCCACCACCAACGAAGGCCTCGGTCACATCGGCCGTGGCGAGGGCATCGCCGCCCACGCCGTGGCATTGCTCGAAGACATTTGATCCCCATGGACAAGCTTCCCGACTGGGCGCGCGCCCACGGGCCCGTGTCGCTCACGGCCCGCATCCGCACCGAGCCCGAAGACTTCCGCGTCGAGGAAGTGCTGGGCTTCGAGGCGGACGGGGAAGGGCCCCACGTCATGCTCACGGTGGAGAAGCGCGGCGCCAACACCCATTGGGTGGCGGACCAATTGGCCCGGCACGCCGGCATACAGGGCCGCGAAGTCGGCTATGCCGGACTCAAGGACCGGCATGCCGTCACGGTCCAGCATTTCACCCTGAACCTGGACCGCAAGCCCGAGCCGGACTGGGCCGCGCTGCCGTCCGGTGAGTTCAAGGTACTCAAGTCCGGGCGCCACCGCCGCAAGCTCAAGACCGGCGCGCTGGAGGGAAACCGCTTCCGCCTCAAGCTGCGGGAGCTCAGCGGCCCCGTGAGCGCACTCGTGCCGAAGCTGGAAGCGATCCGGGCCCAGGGCGTACCCAACTACTTCGGCGTGCAGCGCTTCGGCCGTGGCGCCGCGAACATCGGGAAGGCGGAAGCCGCACTCTCGGGGAAGCTGCGCATCCACGACCGGCGCCTCTTCAGCCTGCTCTTGTCCGCCGCCCGCAGCCTGGTGTTCAACGACCTCCTGTCGGCGCGGGTGCGGGCAGAGACCTGGAATAAGGTCCTGCCGGGTGAAGTCCTCATGCTTGACGGCAGCCACAGCGTGTTCAAGGCACAGGAGGGGGACGCGGCGCTCGCGGCGCGCCTCACGCGCGGCGATGTGCATCCCACGGGCCCCCTGTGGGGCAAGGGTGACCCCATGGTCTCCGGTGAAGTCCAAGCCCTGGAAGCGGAAGCGGCCGCCCGCTATCCCGTGATCACAGCCGGCCTCGAGAGGATCGGCATGGAGAGGGCACGGCGCAGCCTGCGCCTGCCGGTGCGGGACTTCGCCTGGAACGAGGAAGCAGACGGGCTGATACTGGAGTTCTTCCTGCCGGCGGGGGCCTACGCCACTACCGTATTGAGAGAGCTAATCGATTTCGAGGGAGAAGAAGATGCTCACGAAGATTAAGCACGGCGACATCCTGGAGCTTCGGCTCGAGCGCCCGCCGGTGAACGCGCTGCATCATCCGCTGGTGCAGGAACTCAAGGCCGCCGTGGAGGCGGCGCCGCAGGAGGGCGCCAAGGCGCTGGTGATCTCCGGCGTCGCGAACATGTTCTCCGCCGGCCTCGACGTGCCATACCTATTGGGGCTGGACAAGGCGGGCATGGAGCGCTTCTGGACCGATTTCTTCGGCATGCTGCGCGGCGTCGCCACCTCGCCCATCCCCACCGTCGCCGCCATGACCGGCCATAGCCCGGCGGGCGGCGCCGTCATCTCCCTCTTCTGCGACTACCGCATCGCGGCCCAGGGCAAGTTCAAGATCGGCCTCAATGAGGTGATGGTGGGCCTGCCGGTGCCGCGGGTGATCCTGGCGGGCCTCACCCGCGTGGTAGGCCAGCGCCAGGCGGAGCGGCTCGCGGTGCGCGGCCTGCTGGTCTCGCCTGACGAGGCGCTGGTTTCGGGGCTGGTGGATGAGGTGGTCGCGCCCGAGGAAGTGGTGCCGAAGGCGATCGCCTGGTGCCAGCATGCCTTGAGCCTGCCCCAGAGCGCACTGCATGCCACCCGCAACGTGCTGCGGGAGGATTACGCCAGGCTCTTCGACACCCTGCTGCCCGTCACCCGCAGCGAGATGACGGCGGTGTGGTTCAGCGATGAGACCCAGCGGGTCCTGAAGGACCTCGTCGCGCAACTGGCTGCCAAGAAGAAATAAGAAGTTCCGCTCCCCAGCGGGGAGCGGGCTACTTTCTTGTCGCGACAAGAAAGTAGCCAAAGAAGCGCTTCCCCCGGATGCCGGCCCGAAGCGGGCTGAAGCTGCGCGCTTCGCTCGCTGCGCAGCTTCACACACGAGGCCTCCTGCCTCGCGTGTGAAGGCGCCGCCGTCCCTGGCGGCGCCCTTCGGCTTGGCTTGCTCGCTCCAGTGCTCGCCGGCATCCAAGGGGACGGGAAGAACTCGCGTCTCTTCCTCTTGCCCCGTAGCGCGAGCCGAGCACTGGACTGAGCAAGGCAAGCCCCGCAGGGGGCGAAGCCAGGGATGGTGAGCTTCCGCACGCGGCATAGGGACATGCCGTGTGCGGAACTCCGCAGTGAAGGGTGAGCGGCATGCCGCGAACGCTGTCCGTCTGGACAGCAGGGCAGCACGCGCAGGGTAGCCGCGTTTCGCGGCCCGCGCTGCGGGTGAGCGGTTTTGGTTACTTTTGGCGCGCCAAAAGTAACCCGGCCCCAGGAGGGGCCGGAACGGATTTGGACAGGGATGTCGTCTTGTCTTAACTCCTACCCAAGAGCACGTACAGCGCTCCCGTCCCGCCATCGACGGGCCGCGCGGAGCAGAAGGCGAGCACCTCTTTCCGCTGCCGCAACCAGCCGCCCAGCTTCTGCTTGATGATCGGTCCCTTGGGTCCCGAGCCCAGGCCCTTGCCATGGATGATCCGCACGCAGCGGTAGTTGCGCTGCCCTGCCTCGTACAGGAACTCCGCCACCGCCACCTGGGCGTCCTCGCTGCGCATGCCGTGCAGGTCCAGCTCGGCGCGGACGCTGAACTGGCCGCGGCGCAGCTTGCGCATCAGCGCATGCTGCACGCCGGTCTTGGCGTACCACAGGTCCTCGCCGCTGAAGGCGCCGTCGTCCGAGAGGTCGAGCCTCAGGCTCTCCTCCAGCACCGCACGGCGCTCCGCGTCCGCGAAGCGCGCCCGCGGCGCCGGCTTGGCCTTGCGTGCCGCCGCTTTCTTCTTGGCGCGCAGGGGCTTCGCGCCCTTCACGGAATCCCGGAACAGCTGGCGGTCCTCGTCGCTGAGCTCGTGCTTGCGGCGCATGGGGTTTGGGGCGGCCTTTACGGTATCCTTAGCATAATAATGCATGTATCCCGGGGCGCGAGTTGAGGATCCTGCTCAGCAACGACGACGGTTTCCACGCACCAGGGCTGCGTACCCTGGCGGAGGCCCTCAAGGGCTTCGCCGCCGTCACCGTGGTGGCCCCGGACCGGGACCGCAGCGGCGCCAGCAACTCCCTGACCCTGAGCTCGCCCATCCGCATGCGGGACGAGGCCCCCGGCATCATCTCCGTGGACGGCACTCCCACCGACTGCGTGCACCTCGCCGTCACCGGCCTCCTGGATGAGGCTCCGGACATGGTGGTCTCCGGCATCAACGGCGGCGCCAACCTGGGAGATGACGTGCTGTACTCAGGCACCGTGGCAGCGGCCATGGAGGGGCGCTTCCTGGGTTTCCCGGCGGTGGCCGTATCCCTGGTGCTGGACGGCCCGCCCAAGCACTACGCCACCGCGGCGCGTTTCACCTGTGATTTGGTGAAGCGGCTGCAGTCCCATCCGCTGCCGGCGGACACCATCCTCAACGTCAACGTGCCCGACCTGCCCTGGGATCGCATCGAGGCGGTGGAAGCCACGCGCCTGGGCCACCGCCACCGCTCCGAGCCTGTCCTGAAGGACACCGACCCCCGTGGCCGCCCCATCTATTGGATCGGGCCGCCGGGAGCGGAGCAGGACGCGGGGCCCGGCACCGACTTCAACGCCATCCGCCGCCACTGCATCTCGGTGACGCCCATCCAGATCGACCTCACGCGCTACACGGCGCTGGACAACCTGTCCCAGTGGCTGCAGGGCATCGCGCTGTGAGCGAGGCCCGCGGCATCGGCATGACCTCGGCGCGCACCCGCGACCGGCTGGTGGAGCGCCTCAAGGAGCAGGGCATCCGCGATGCCTTCGTGCTGAACCTCATCCGTTCCACGCCGCGCCACCTGTTCGTGGACGAGGCCCTGGCGAGCCGCGCCTACGAGGACACCGCGCTGCCCATCGGCCTCGGCCAGACTATCTCACAGCCCTACGTGGTGGCGCGCATGACCGAGGCGCTCACCGCCGGCGGCCCGCTGGAGAAGGTGCTGGAGGTGGGCACCGGCTGCGGCTACCAGACCGCTATCCTCGCCGCGCTGGTGAAGCGCGTGTACACGGTGGAGCGCCTGGCGGCGCTGTCGCAGCGCGCGCGCCAGACGCTCGCTTCCATCGGCGTCCGCAACGTGTTCTTCCGCCACGCCGACGGCGGCTGGGGCTGGCCCCAGCACGCGCCCTACGACGGCATCATCTGCACGGCCGCGCCGGAGGAGGTGCCGCCGGCGCTGCAGGAGCAGCTCGCGGTGGGCGGGCGCATGGTGATCCCGGTGGGGCCGCCCGGCTCCCAGGATCTCCTGCTCATCGTGCGCAAGGGCGAGAAGGACTACGAACGCAAGGTGCTGGACAAGGTGAGCTTCGTGCCTTTGCTCGGGGGGCTCGAGTGAAGCGCGCGCTAGCCGCGTGGTTGCTGTCGCTGTCACTTCCGTTATTGCTGGAAGGCTGCGCCGGCGCGCTGCAGTGGAACGCGCCCCAGGACGGCGCCGCGCTGGAATCCGCGCCGGCGAGCTATGTCGTGAAGCCGGGCGACACCCTGTATTCCATATCCTGGCGCTACGGCCTCGATTACCACGACGTCTCTTCCTGGAACAAGCTGGGCCCGGATTACATCATCCATCCGGGCGACAAGCTCAGGCTGCAGGCCCCGGTGAGTTCCTCGCAACGCGCCGCGCCCTACACGCCGGTGAAGCGCGTGGACGACAGGCTGCCGCCGTCCTCCGGCCCGCTGCAGTGGGCCTGGCCTGTGCAGGGCAGCGTGGTGCGCTCGTTCCACGCGGGCAGCCGCCTCGCCACGGGCGTGGACATCACCGCGCCGCAGGGCACCGAGATCCGCGCCGCCAGCAGCGGCAAGGTGGTGTATGCCGGCAGCGGCATCATCGGCTACGGCAAGCTCATCATCATCAAGGGCAGCGAAGCTTTCCTGTCCGCCTACGCGGACAACGACCAGATCCTGGTGAAGGAGGGCGACATGGTGCGCATCGGCGACCGCATCGCCACCATGGGCCTCGGGCGCGACAGCCGCCCGGTGCTGCACTTCGAGATACGCTACCAGGGCAAGCCCGTGGATCCCTTGGGCTACCTGCCCCGCAAGTGACTTGTTGGCGAGATTGAGGGTATGCTTCCTTCCATGACCCTTCACGAAGAATCCCCGCGGTCTTTTGCGTGAACCGCGAAGGCCAAGCCCCGCAGGACGAGGTCCTGGTGGAGCTGGAGGCGGAAGAGCCGCCGCCGGCCGGGGAGCTTCTGGCTGAGGAAGAATCCGCCGAGCCGCTCATGGAGGCTGCCGAGGCGGAGGATGAAGGGGAAGAGGCCGAGCCTAAGGCCCGCGAGGCCGTCCCCGCCGCGTCCGAGGCCCAGCTCGACGCCACCCGCCTGTACCTCTCCGAGATCGGTTATTCCCCCCTGCTGAGCGCGGAGGAGGAGGTCTACTACGGCCGCCTCGCGCTGCGCGGCGACGAGTCCGCGCGCCGCCGCATGATCGAGAGCAACCTGCGCCTCGTGGTGAAGATCGCCCGCAAGTACATCAACCGCGGCCTGCCGCTGCTGGACCTCATCGAAGAGGGCAACCTCGGGCTCATCCACGCGGTGGAGAAGTTCGATCCCGAACGCGGCTTCCGGTTCTCCACCTATGCCACCTGGTGGATCCGCCAGACCATCGAGCGGGCCATCATGAACCAGACCCGCACCATCCGCCTGCCGATCCATGTCATAAAGGAACTGAACCTCTACCTGCGCACCGCCCGCAAGCTCGCCCATGAGCTGGACCGGGACGCCACCGCCGAGGAGATCGCGGCGGTGATGGACAAGTCCCCGGAGGACGTGAAGCGCCTGCTCGGCCTCAACGAGCGCATCGCGTCCGTGGACTCGCCCATCGGCCGCGACGGCGAGCGCCTGCTGCTGGATGCGATCCCCGACGAGAACAACACTGATCCCTCGCGCCTGCTGCAGGACGCGGACATGCAGACGATCATCGAGAAGTGGCTGTCGAGGCTCAACGACAAGCAGCGCCAGGTGGTGGAGCAGCGCTTCGGCCTGAACGGCCAGGAGAAGGGCACCCTGGAGGACGTGGGCAACACCATCGGCGTCACCCGCGAGCGGGTGCGCCAGATCCAGATGGATGCCTTGAAGCGCCTGCGCCAGATACTCGAAGCGGAAGGTCTTTCCGAAGATTCTCTCTTCGAATAGTCTTAAATCATCAAAATAGCGGCAACGACCTTGCGATCCTCGCTAAGGAGGACGTTATAGGTGCGGCAGGCCGCTGCCGTATCCATCACTTCCAGTCCCATCCCGCTCTTGCTCAAGGCTGCCATCAGCTCCGCCGGTAGGAATTGCTGCTTTGCTCCCGTGCCGATGAGGAGTATCTCCGGCTCCAGTGCCAGGGCGGCCTGGAGGTGCTCGGCGGTCAGCTCCTCGAAGCGCTGCGGCGGCCAATCCTCCACCAGCCGGTCCGGCGCCACCACGAAGCTGCGGGTGAGCAAGGCGTCGTTCACGTTGACGCGGCCCGGCGCGTAGGCGCGGATCACCTTGGTGTCGCGGCCGATGGTGTCCTTGGATATCTTCATGCCGCATATAATAGCCGCATTGAACGCCGCCCCCGCCAGCGCCTGCACTCTCGCGATACCCGACCTGCTCCGGGCCCATCAGGAGCAGGGACGTCCGCGCCTGCCTAGCCTGGAACGCATGCTCGCCCGCGCGGCACGGCGCGAGACGCGGCATCTGCATGGATGTGTCGCGCCCTTGTTCGGCCTCGCGCCGGCCGCCGTGGCGGAAGCGCCCTTCGCGCGCCTGGCGGACGGCGGTACAGCCGATGACAGCTGGTGGCTGCGGGCCGACCCGGTGCACCTCGCACCGGACCGGGACCAGCTGGTGCTGATGCCGCAGTCGGTATTGGAGTTGGCCCATGCCGAGACCCAGGCGCTGGCCGAGGCCTTCAACAAGGTCTTCGCGGATGACGGCTGGCACCTGGAGTTCCCCCATCCACTGCGCGGTTACCTTAGCTGTCCCAAGCCCCTGGACGTGTTCACCCATGACCCGGCGCCCTTCATGGGCGGCCCGGTGCTGGCGGCCATGCCCACGGGGCCAGATGCGGCGCGCCTCAAGCTCCTCATGAACGAGCTGCAGATGCTGTTCCATACCCACGCGGTGAACAGCGCGCGGGAAGAAGCGGGCCGGCCGCCCATCAACAGCCTGTGGTTCTGGGGTGGGGGCCGGCTGCCACCCGTGAGCGGGGTCGCACCACGTCAAGTGGTCAGCGACCTGCCGCTGGTTCAGGGTCTCGCGCTGTGGGCGGGACGCGAGCCCCTCATGCCTGCCGGCGCGCGCATCACGGGCGACAGTCTCATCGCCCTGGCGGCGGGAGACGTTGCCGCTCTGGAGCGGGGCTGGTTTGCGCCGCTCCTCGCCGCCGTGAAGGATGGCACGCTGCGGCACCTGGACATGCATCTCGGCGGCCTCGGCGACTTCACGCTGGATCGCGGCGGCGCACGACGCTTCTGGCGCTTCGGCCGGCCCATGGGAACATCATGAAGGCGCGGCGCATCGAGCGGCGCGCGGCGCCGGAAGTGGACTGGCCGGGGCTGCATCCCCTGCTGCGGCGCATCTATGCCGCCCGCGGCATCACCGACGCCGCGGCCCTGGACCTCGCCCTCAGCGCGCTGGAGGACTACCGCCAGCTGGGCGGCATGGAGCACGCCGTCAGCTTGTTGGCGGACGCGCTCAAGCGGCAGCAGCGCATCCTGGTGGTGGGGGACTTCGACGCGGACGGCGCCACCAGCTCCGCGCTCATGGTGCGCGCGCTGCGGCGCCTGGGTGCCGAACATGCCGACTACCTCGTGCCCAACCGTTTCGAATACGGCTACGGTCTCACGCCCGAGATCGTGGCGCTGGCGGCGGAACGCAAGCCGGACCTCATCATCACCGTGGACAACGGCATCTCCAGCCACGCCGGCGTGAGCGCAGCGCGGCAGCATGGCATGCGCGTGCTGGTCACGGACCACCACCTGCCCGGCGCCACGCTGCCGGAGGCGGATGCGATCCTGAATCCCAACCTCCCGGGCGATGCCTTCCCCAGCAAGTCCCTCGCTGGAGTGGGCGTGGTGTTCTACCTGCTCATGGCGCTGCGCGCGCAGTTGCGGGAGAGCGGCTGGTTCACCGAGCGCGGCATCCCGGAGCCGAACCTCGCGGAGCACTTGGACCTCGTGGCCCTGGGCACCGTGGCGGACATGGTGGCGCTGGACCGCAACAACCGCGTGCTGGTGGCGGAGGGCCTGCGGCGCGTGAAGGCCGGCCGCTGCATCGCCGGCATCCGCGCCCTCATGCTGGCGGGCAAGCGGGACTTCAGGCGCGTCACCGCGGCGGACTTCGGCTTCACGGTGGCGCCGCGGCTCAACGCCGCCGGCCGCCTCACGGACATGTCCCTGGGGATCGAGTGCCTGCTCACGGACGACGAGGCCCGGGCCCGGGAGCTCGCCTCGCGGCTCGACGAGCTCAACCGGGAGCGGCGCGACATCGAGGCCAGGATGCAGCAGGAGGCCCTGGCGGTGCTGGCGCACCTGGACTTCAGCGATGACGATCCCAGCCTGCCCATGGGCCTGTCCCTCTACAACGAGGAGTGGCACCAGGGGGTGGTGGGTTTAGTAGCGTCAAAAGTGAAAGACCGGCTGCACCGGCCGGTGATCGCCTTTGCCCGTGCCGACGACGGCAGCTTCAAGGGCTCGGCCCGCTCCGTGAAGGGCATGCACATCCGCGATGCGCTGGAGGCCATCTCCACCCGCCACCCGGGACTCATCCTCAAGTTCGGCGGCCACGCCATGGCGGCGGGCCTGAGCCTGGAGGCAGGGCGTCTCGACGCGTTCCGCGCCGCCTTCGAGGAGGAGGCGCGCCGCTGGCTCACGCCTGCGGACCTGGAAGGCGTGGTGCACTCCGATGGCGAACTGCCACGGGATTGCTTCACCCTGGAGGTGGCGGAGCTCCTGCGCGGCGCCGGCCCCTGGGGACAGGGCTTCCCGGAACCGGCCTTCGACGGCGAATTCCGCCTCCTGGACAGGCGCATCGTGGGCAGCGGACACCTCAAGCTGGTGCTGGAGCATCCCGACGGCATCCGCTGCGAGGCCATCGCCTTCGGCACCACCGGTTCCCATATCCCCGCGGCTTGCCGCCAGGTGCGCATCGCCTTCAAGCCGGACGTGAACGAGTACCAGGGGGAAAGAAGGCTCCAGCTCTTGGTCGAGCATATCGAGCCAGCTTGAGCCCTGTTAAAATGCACGGATGGAAGTTAACCCCATTAGAAGCAAGATCACCGATCTCCAAGGGCGCGCGAACGCCCTGAGGGGGTATCTTTGAATACGACGCCAAGCGCGAACGCCTCCAGGAAGTAGACCGCGAGCTCGAGAATCCCAAGGTCTGGGACAAGCCGGAACGCGCCCAGGAACTGGGCCGCGAACGGGCGCGCCTGCACGAGGTGGTGACCCTCCTGGACAAGCTCACCACCGGCCTGGCCGACTCCGGTGAGCTGCTGGAGATGCTGGCCGAGGAGGGGGACGAGTCCGGCGTGGCCGACGTCTCCCGCGAAGTGGAGGGCATGGAGCAGCAGGTGGCGGACATGGAGTTCCGCCGCATGTTCTCCGGCGAGATGGATTCCCACAACGCCTTCCTCGACATCCAGGCCGGCTCCGGCGGCACCGAGGCCCAGGACTGGGCCGAGATGCTGCTGCGCATGTACCTGCGCTGGGGCGAGCGGCGCGGCTTCAAGACCGAGCTCGTCGAGGCTTCCGCCGGCGAAGTGGCGGGCATCAAGAGCGCCACCATCCGCTACGAGGGCCCCTACGCTTACGGTTGGCTGCGCACCGAGACCGGCGTGCACCGCCTGGTGCGCAAGTCGCCGTTCGATTCCAACGCGCGCCGCCACACCTCGTTCACCGCGGTGTTCGTCTCGCCGGAAGTGGACGACGAGATCGAGATCGACATCAACCCGGCGGACCTTAGGGTGGACACCTACCGCTCCCAGGGCGCCGGCGGCCAGCACGTCAACAAGACCGACTCCGCCATCCGCATCACCCACATCCCCACCGGCATCGTGGTGGCCTGCCAGAGCGAGCGCTCCCAGCACAAGAACCGCGCCACCGCCATGAAGATGCTAAAGGCCAAGATGTACGAGATGGAGATGCAGAAGCGCCGCGAGGAGCAGCAGAAGCTGGAGGACAGCAAGGCCGACATCGGCTGGGGCAGCCAGATCCGCTCCTACGTGCTGGACCAGTCCCGCATCAAGGACCTGCGCACCGGCTACGAGACCGGCGACCCGCAGAAGGTGCTGGACGGCGCGCTGGATCCCTTCATCGAAGCCTCGCTCAAGCAAGGCCTATAAGAATCACCGGGGAATGACATGACCGATAAGCAACCCGAAGAGCAGCAGCAAGATGTGAACAGCATCATCCAGCTCCGCAAGGAGAAGCTGGCGAAGCTGAGGGAAAAAGGTCAGGCCTTCCCCAACGACGTGCACCGGGATGCGCTCGCTGCGGACCTGCACGGCCTCTTCGGCAACCGCAGCGCCGAGTCCCTGGAGCAGGACAAGACCCGGGTGAAGGTGGCGGGCCGCATGATGGCCAAGCGCATCATGGGCAAGGCCAGCTTCGTCCACATCCAGGACAGCACCGGCCGCATCCAGCTGTTCCTGCAGGCCGCGGCGCTGGGCGAGGTGTACGACGAGTTCAAGGCCTGGGACGTGGGTGACATCGTCGCCGCCGAGGGCGACATGTTCAAGACCAAGACCGGCGAGCTCTCGGTGCGTGCCGACAAGCTGCGCCTCATCTCCAAGTCGCTGCTGCCGCTGCCGGAGAAGTTCCACGGCCTCTCGGACACCGAGACCCGCTACCGCCAGCGCTACCTCGACCTCATCATGAACCCGGCAGCGGCCGAGGTGTTCCGCACCCGCACCCGCATCGTGCAGCACCTCAGGGACTTCATGAACTCGCTCGGCTACCTCGAGGTCGAGACGCCCATGATGCATCCCATCCCGGGTGGCGCCACCGCGCGGCCCTTCACCACCCACCACAACACCCTGGACATGCAGCTCTACATGCGCATCGCGCCGGAGCTGTACCTGAAGCGCCTGGTGGTGGGCGGCTTCGAGCGGGTGTTCGAGATCAACCGCAACTTCCGCAACGAGGGCGTGTCCACCCGGCACAACCCCGAGTTCACCATGATGGAGTTCTACCAGGCCTACGCAACCTACGTGGACCTGATGGACCTCACCGAGAGCCTGATGCGCAGCCTCGCCACGGCCCTCACCGGTGGCAACCAGATCGGCTACCAGGGCGAGACCTACGACTTCGGGCCTGCCTTCAAGCGCCTCTCCATCGAGCATGCCATCACCCACGCCAACAAGCTCGATCCCAAGAAGCTCAGGGACGTGGCTTACCTGCGCTCGGTGTTCGACCAGCAGAGGCTCTCCTACATGCCCGCCTGGGGCGCCGGCAAGCTGCAGCTCGCCCTGTTCGAGCACACCGTGGAGCCGGACCTGAAGCAGCCCACGTTCATCATCGACTACCCGGCGGAGGTCTCGCCGCTGTCCCGCAAGAAGGACTCGGACCCGTTCTTGGTGGACCGCTTCGAGTTCTACGTGGGCGGCCGCGAGCTCGCCAACGGCTTCTCCGAGCTCAACGATCCGGAGGACCAGGCGGAGCGCTTCCGCGCCCAGGTGGCGGAGAAGGACGCCGGCGACCAGGAAGCCATGTTCTACGACGCGGACTACGTCAGGGCGCTGGAATACGGCATGCCCCCCACGGCGGGCGAGGGCATCGGCATAGACCGGCTGGTGATGCTGTTCACCGATTCCCCGTCCATCCGCGACGTGATCCTGTTCCCGCTGATGCGGCCGGAGTGAAGTAGCCGTGGCGTCCGATGAAGTACGCCACGGGCGTTCCAGGCTGGGCCAAGCGACGGAGATACTGCATAGCATCCTCTCCGAGACGCGCCATCCTGCCGACCACCTCATAGACCAGTACTTCCGTGCCCACCGCCAGATGGGTTCCAAGGACCGGGCCTTCGCCGCCGAGACGGTCTACGGCTGCCTGCGCCGCAAGGCAGAGCTGGAAGCCCTGGCGGGTCCGCTGCTGCAGGACGCTGATCGCGCCCGCTGGCTGGTGGCCACCTATCTATTGAAGTATTCCGGCTGGAGCGGCCGGGCCCTCGGCGAAGCCGGTTTCAAGGATTCAGATGCACTGGTGGCGCGGGTCCGGTCCGTGAAGACCCAAGACCTGCCGTTCGCTGCCCGCATCAACATGCCGGAGTGGCTGGCACAGAAGCTGGTCGCGCAATACGGCGAAGCCGAGACCATCGCTCTCAGCGAAGCTCTCAACCGGCCTGCCCAGGTGGGTATCCGGGTGAACACCTTGCGCACGGACCGGGATACGCTGATGCAGCGCCTCGCGGCCTCCGGCAATCCCTGCGAGCCCATGAAGTATTCGCCCATCGGCCTGCAGCGGGACAAGCGCGGACCCTTGTTCAACACCGAGGAGTTCCGGGAAGGCCTCTTCGAGCTGCAGGACGAGGGTAGCCAGCTCCTGGCGCTCATGACGGAGGCAGCGCCCAAGGAGAAGGTGGTGGATTTCTGCGCCGGTGCCGGTGGCAAGACCCTGGCCCTCGCGGCCATGATGCAGAACACCGGTGCGCTGAACGCCTACGATGTCTCACCCGGCCGCCTGGAGAAGATGAAGCCACGCCTGGCCCGGGCCGGCGCCTACAATGCCCAGGCCTTCGCCATCCGGGACGAGCATGAGGCGATATTGAAGAAATACGCCGGCACCGCCGACGCGGTGCTGGTGGACGCGCCGTGCTCCGGCACCGGCACGCTGCGCCGCAACCCGGACATCAAGTGGCGGCCCATAGACCTCGCCATGCTGACCAAGCTCCAGGCCAGCATCCTGGCGGAGGCAGCCAAGCTGGTGAAGCCGGGTGGAAGGCTGGTCTATGCGACCTGCAGCCTGCTGGAGGAGGAGAATGGCGCCGTCACGGCGGCGTTCCTGGCGGCGCACCCGGAGTTCCAGGTGATGCAAGCGGCGCAGATATTGGAACGCCAGGGCGCGGAAGTGCCGGAAGGCTTGGGTGCAGAGGGAGCCTTGCGCTTGCTAACCCATAAGCACGGCACTGACGGGTTCTATGCCTTGGCGATGCGTAGGGCCGCCATCTGAGGCTTGAGGACTGGGGGAGGGGGTAGGCAGGTCAGTCTGACTGTGTTCCGATCCCTCTTGTTGAGTTCTGGAGCGCTGTCACAAAAGATTCACAATCGAGGGGGGTCTACCATGAAACGAGTTTCATCGGTGCGCCGCTGGCGGCGTGCAGCAGCGCTGCGTCCTTGAAATCGTCTTGGAGCACCATCAGGATCTGCCAGATGTCTTGAGCGTCCTGCCGGGCGTCCACCACTTCCGCCACGGGGGCATCGTGTCCCTGGGCATGGATCTGGGCGCCGGGCCTGAGCTGGACGCTCGTCCGGCTCTCGGCCCGCACCATGTGGCGTTTCACGCCGCCACGGTAGTGGGCGCGGGCGATGACCTCCTGCCCGATGTAGCAGCCCTTCTTGAAGTCGATGGCGCCCAGCTCCGCCAGGCCCAGCATCTGGGCGACGAAGTGCTCACTGGTCTCGGCGAAGACCGTGGGCTCTCCCGCGAGGATCTTGTGCAGGGCCCAGATGTCTTCGGTGCCGGAGGTGGTGACCGGCTCCCAGCGCCGCTTCAGCACGGCCATGGCCTCGGCGCCGCCATAGATGGCGTAACGCGAGTCGCCGTGCAGGCGTATCGCCTGGATGCCGTCCATGCGGGTGAGGTCGTTCACCCGGCTCGGCACGGGGATGCCAGCCTGGGCCAGGAGGGCGGGAGCGCCTTCGCCGATGAGTCCCAATGTCGAGATGCTGTCGCCGGCGTCTTCGAGCTGGACCTTGGAGCGCAATACATACATGGAGAGACGCTTCAGCACCGCGCTCTTGAGGCTCGCTGCCAGCGCGATGTGGATGTGCTCGCCACGGCGGAACAGGCGCAGCACCGCCACCACCCGGCCCTTGGCGTTGCTCCAGCAGCTGAGCTGGCTGATATCGGGCGTGAGCCGCTCGAGGTCGGTGCTGAACTGTCCTTGCAGGAACGCCACGGCGTCCGGTCCGCTCGCGCAGAGCAGGCCCTTGTAGGACAGGTCAACCAGGATGGGCTTGTCGGGCAGCATGACGGCTCATCTATTGTAGTCGCTCGGTCAAGGGGTTCGGGCGGGATGGGCTTTGGGTGTAAAATGGGCGGCTATAAG
This sequence comes from Gammaproteobacteria bacterium, assembly GCA_036383255.1. NCBI lineage: Bacteria > Pseudomonadati > Pseudomonadota > Gammaproteobacteria > Gammaproteobacteria bacterium. The sequence goes on from DASVOS010000014.1 coordinate 39,478, forward strand.
AGCAAGGCATCCCATGTCCGAGCAGCGCACCGAGATTCCGGCCCCAGACGCCCACCGGGAACCGCTTCCCGGCACGGCAGCTCCGGAGCCCAAGTCCCAGCAGCCCAAGGAGATCGGCGGCCCCAAGGGGCCGGAGCCGACCCGCTTCGGCGATTGGGAGAAGAATGGCCGCTGCATAGATTTTTGAAGGTGAAGCATGGCCGATAACAGACCGCTCTCGCCGCATCTCGGCATCTACCGCTGGCAGATCACCATGACCATGTCCATCCTGCACCGCGTCACCGGGGTGGCGCTGGCGGTGGGCAGCATCCCGCTGGTGTGGTGGCTGGTGGCGGCGGGCACCGGCCCCGAGGAGTACGCCCGTGTGGCGGATTTCTTCCACACCGGTTTCGGCCAGTTCCTGCTCATCGGCTGGACCTTCTCCCTTTACTACCACCTCTGCAACGGTGTCCGGCACCTGTGCTGGGACGCGGGCTGGGGCTTCCAGATCAGGACCTTCTATATCACCGGCTACGTGGCCTGGGTCGCGGCCCTGATCCTTACCGCCTTCACCCTCTGGCGCGCCTATGGAGGTGCCCCATGAGCTTCCGCACTCCCCTGGGACAGGCGCGGGGCTTGGGTTCCGCCAAGAGCGGCACCGGCCACTGGTGGGCGCAGCGCGTCACCGCCCTGGCGCTCATCCCCTTGAGCCTCTGGTTCGCGGGCTCGGTGCTGCAGCTCGTGCACGAGGACTACGTCGTCGTGGTGGTGTGGCTGCACACCCCCTGGGTGGCGGTGCTCCTGAGCCTGTTCCTCGTCACGCTGCTCTACCACGCTTATCTCGGCGTGCAGGTGGTGCTGGAGGACTACGTGCATGGGGAGGGGCTCAAGATCGCGAGCCTGCTGCTCGTCAAATTCGCCTGCATCCTGTTCGGCGCCATCGGCGTGTTCACCGCGCTGCGCGTCGCCTTCGGAGCCTGAACGTGAGCCAAGCCTACAAGACGGTCGATCACATCTACGACGTGGTGGTGGTGGGTGCCGGCGGTGCCGGACTGCGCGCCACCTTCGGCCTCGCCGAGGCGGGGCTCTCCACCGCCTGCATCACCAAGGTGTTCCCCACCCGCAGCCACACCGTGGCGGCGCAGGGCGGCATCAGCGCCGCGCTCGGCAACATGGGCGAGGACGACTGGCGCTGGCACATGTACGACACCGTCAAGGGCTCCGACTGGCTCGGCGACCAGGACGCCATCGAGTACATGTGCAAGGAGGCGCCGCAGGCCGTCATCGAGCTCGAGCACTACGGCGTGCCGTTCTCCCGCACCGAGCAGGGCAAGATCTACCAGCGTCCCTTCGGCGGCATGACCACCCGCTACGGCGAGGGCACCGCGCAGCGCACCTGCGCCGCGGCGGACCGCACCGGCCACGCCATGCTGCACACCCTCTACCAGCAGAGCCTCAAGCACCAGGCCGAATTCTTCATCGAGTACTTCGCCCTGGACCTGCTCATGGAGGGCGAGCAGTGCCGCGGCGTGGTGGCCTGGGACCTCGCCACCGGCACGCTGCACCGCTTCATCGCGCAGCAGACCATCCTCGCCACCGGCGGCTACGGCCGCACCTACTTCTCCTGCACCTCGGCCCACACCTGCACCGGCGACGGCAACGGCATGGTGCTGCGCGCGGGCCTGCCGCTGCAGGACATGGAGTTCGTGCAGTTCCACCCCACCGGCATCTACGGCGCCGGCTGCCTCATCACCGAGGGCGCCCGCGGCGAGGGCGGCTACCTGACGAACAGCAAGGGCGAGCGCTTCATGGAGCGCTATGCGCCCAACGCCAAGGATCTCGCCTCCCGCGACGTGGTGTCCCGCGCCATGACCATGGAGATCCGCGAGGGCCGCGGCGTCGGTCCCGAGAAGGACCACATCCACCTGCACTTGGAGCACCTGGGGCCCGAGGTGCTGCACGAGCGCCTGCCCGGCATCTCCGAGACCGCGCGCATCTTCGCCGGCGTGGACGTGACCAAGCAGCCCATCCCGGTGCAGCCCACGGTGCACTACAACATGGGCGGCATCCCCACCAACTACCACGGCGAGGCCCTGACCCTGAAGGGCAAGAACCCGGACAGCGTCGTCCCCGGCCTCATGGCCATCGGCGAGGCGGCCTGCGTGTCGGTGCACGGCGCCAACCGCCTGGGCTCCAACTCGCTGCTGGACCTCGTGGTGTTCGGCCGTTCCGCCGCGCACCGCTGCGCCGAGACCGTGAAACCCGGCAAGACGCCGCGCAACTTCCCGCAGGAGTCCACCGACCAGGTGCTCTCGCGCTTCGACGGGCTGCGCCACGCCGACGGCAAGGAGAGCACCGCCGCCATCCGCCTGCGCATGCAGAAGGTGATGCAGAGCGACGCCGCCGTGTTCCGTACCGAGAAGAGCCTGGCGGAAGGGAAGAAGCGCCTGAAGGACGTCTACGACTCCTTCCAGGACGTGAAGGTGAGTGACCGCTCCCTCATCTGGAACAGCGACTTGGTCGAGACCCTGGAGCTCGACAACCTCCTGGGCTGCGCCATGGTCACCATGAACGGCGCCCTGAACCGCGAGGAGAGCCGCGGGGCCCACGCCCGCGAGGACTTCCCGGACCGGGATGACAAGAAGTGGATGAAGCACACCCTGGCCTGGATGGACGGGAAGGGCAAGGTGGAGTTCGGTTATCGTCCGGTGCACATGGAAACGATGACCGACGAAGTTGATCCTATTCCTCCCAAGAAGCGCGTGTATTGAGGGATCGCCATGGCTGAATTCCTGCTGCCCAAGAATTCCCGCATGAAGGAAGGCAAGACCTTCAAGGCCATCGACGCCAAGAACGTCAAGCGCTTCCGCGTCTACCGCTACGATCCGGACAGCGGCGAGAACCCGCGCATCGACACCTATGAAGTGGACATGGACAAGTGCGGCCCGATGGTCCTGGACGCGCTGCTCAAGATCAAGAACGAGATCGACCCGACCCTGACGCTGCGCCGCTCCTGCCGCGAGGGCATCTGCGGCTCCTGCGCCATGAACATCGATGGCACCAACACGCTGGCCTGCACCAAGGCCTGCGACGAGATCAAGGGCGACGCCCGGGTCTACCCGCTGCCCCACATGAAGGTGGTGAAGGACCTGGTGCCGGACCTCACCAACTTCTACGCCCAGTACGCCTCCATCAGGCCCTGGATACGCACCCAGTCCGCCGCGCCGGACCGTGAACGCCTGCAGTCCAAGGAGGAGCGGGAGAAGCTGGACGGGCTGTACGAGTGCATCCTCTGCGCCTGCTGCTCCACGAGCTGCCCGAGCTACTGGTGGAACAGCGAGCGCTACCTGGGTCCCGCCATCCTGCTGCAGGCCTACCGCTGGATCGTGGACAGCCGCGACGAGGACACCGGCGAGCGCCTGGACGAGCTGGAGGATCCCTTCAAGCTCTACCGCTGCCACACCATCATGAACTGCGCCCGCACCTGCCCGAAGGGCCTGAACCCCGCGAAAGCCATCGCCGAGATCAAGAAGCTCTTGGCGGCTCGTCAGCACTAAGCCCCGCATGCCGGAGATCGCCCAGCTCAAGTGGCGCTGCCGTAGAGGGCGAGGCCGCATGCGGCCGAGCGACCGGCCAGGGATGGCCGGGCTGGAAGGCGCACCAGGGATGGTTAGCAGACGTGTCTGAAGTTCCCCAGCTGCGATGGAAATGCCGCAGAGGTATGAAGGAGCTCGATCTCCTGCTGGTCCGCTACCTGGATTCCCGTTATCCCGCCGCGCCCCAGGAAGAGCAGGGCGCGTTCCGGGAGCTGCTGGAGATGCAGGACCCGGTGCTCTTCGCCTACGTCACCGGGCGCGAACGCCCCGCCACCGAGGAGCTGTGCCGTGTCGTCGACGCCCTACGGCGCGCCCCTTGAGCTCCTGGTGAGGCCCTCGCGCCTCACCGCCGTGTTCCTCTGCCTCATGCATTCCCTGGCCGCGCTGGTGTGCCTGCCGCTGCCTCTCGCGCCCGTGACCCGCATCGGGCTGCTGGTCGCCATCATCTGTGCCTTCGTCTGGAACATGTACGTGTTCATGCAGCGCACGCCGAAGCGGCTGCATTGGTCGCCGGAGGCGGGCTGGAACATGACCGACCGGCACGGCGTCGAGCACGCCCTCAAGCCGCTGCCGGAGGCCTACATCGGCAACTGGCTGGTGGTGGCGTACTTCCGGGACGAGGGCGACAAGAAGCGGACCGTGATGCTGGCCCAGGACAGCGTGCGGGCGGAAGGGTTCCGGCGCCTCAAGGTGCTGCTGCGTTACGGAACACCTAAAGCCTGATCAGCGCCAGTTCACCTGCAGGTTGCTGCCGGCGAAGTTAGGCGGGACCAAGACTGTGTTCTGCGGGATGCGCTTCTTGTCCGCCTCGGGATAGTCGAGGGTGTAGTGCAGGCCGCGGCTCTCGCGGCGGCGCTGGGCCGACTGGATGATGAGGCTCGCCACCAGCGTCAGGTTGCGCAGCTCCACGAGGTCGCCGTTGATGCGGAAGTTGCCGTAGTACTCTTCGATCTCGTGCTGCAGGAGCTCGGTGCGGGAGAGGGCGCGCTTCAGGCGCTTGTCGGTGCGCACGATGCCCACGTAGTCCCACATGAAATGCCTAAGCTCGCTCCAGTTGTGGGATACCACCACCTCCTCGTCGGAGTCCGTCACGCGGCTCTCGTCCCAGTCCGGGAGCTTCTTCGGCAGCTCCGCGTCACCGGCCTGGGCCGCGATGTCCGCCGCCGCGGCGAAGCCGAACACGATGCACTCCAGCAGCGAGTTGCTGGCCATGCGGTTGGCGCCGTGCAGGCCCGTGAACGCGGTCTCGCCGACGGCGTAGAGGCCCGGCAGGTCAGTGCGGCCGGCGAGGTCCGTGAGCACGCCGCCGCAGGTGTAGTGCGCCGCAGGCACCACCGGGATCGGCCCCTTCGTCATGTCGTAGCCGTAGTCGAGGCAGCGGGCATGGATGGTGGGGAAATGCTCGCGGATGAAGTCCGCGGGCCGGTGGCTGATGTCCAGCAGCACGTGGTCTGAGCCCAGGCGCTTCATCTCGTGGTCGATGGCGCGGGCCACGATGTCACGCGGAGCGAGCTCGCCGCGCTTGTCGAAGCGCTGCATGAAGGGCGTGCCGTCCGGCAGCAGCAGCTTGCCGCCTTCCCCGCGCACCGCCTCCGAGATCAGGAAAGATTTCGCGCGCGGATGGTAGAGGCAGGTCGGGTGGAACTGCATGAACTCCATGTTCCCCATGCGGCAGCCGGCGCGCCAGGCCATGGCGATGCCGTCGCCGGTGGAGCCGTCCGGGTTGCTGGTGTAGAGATACACCTTGTTGGCGCCGCCGCTGGCGAGCACCACGTGCCGCGCCGCCACGGTCCGCACCTTGCGTTTCCGGCGGTCCAGGAGGTAGGCGCCGTAGCAGCGGGGCTCCGGCAGACCGAGCTTGGCGGCGGTGATGAGGTCCACCGCCATGTGATGCTCCAGCAGCGTCACGTTGCCGCGCTTCCTCACCAGCTCTTCGAGGGTCGTCTCGATGGCGCGGCCGGTGGCGTCGGCCGCATGCACCACGCGCCGGTGGCTGTGGCCGCCCTCGCGGGTGAGGTGGTAGGCACCCAGCGCCTCCTCGTCGCGGGTGAACTTCACGCCCTGCTCGATGAGCCAGCGGATGCAGGAAGGTCCCTGCTCGACGACATATCTCACCGTGGCCGGGGTGGAGAGGCCGGCGCCGGCGTTGAGGGTGTCCTCGATGTGGGACTCGATGGAATCGGCCTCGTCCAGGACTGCCGAGATGCCCCCCTGGGCATACAGGGTGCTGCCCTCCGTCAGGGGCCCCTTGGAGACCAAGCCGACGCGCAGGGAAGGGGGCAGGCGCAGGGCCAGGGTGAGGCCCGCGGCGCCGCTGCCGATGATGAGCACGTCGTAGGAGGCCGTCTGCTGCATGGGGGTGACTTGGCCCGCCGGCCCCGGTGGGGGCTGCTAGACTAGCGGGCAGGGGCCCCTTCAAGCCCCCGGAAGGACGCGAAATATACTCGCATCCCCCAGTCCTGGCGAACTTTTCCCCTATCCGGTTGTCCATGACCTTAGAGCCATGAACATGCCCAGGCCCATAGTCGAACTTGAGCCTGGCAAGGCCGATGCCGACCAGGTGCTGGTGCGGCGCGTGCAGCGTGGCGACAAGGCCGCCTTCGACGTGCTGGTGCGTAAGTACCAGCACAAGATCGTGAAGCTGGTCACACGCTACGTGCATGACAGCACCGAGGCCCTGGACGTGGCCCAGGAGGCCTTCATCAAGGCCTACCGGGCGATACACGGGTTCCGTGGAGACAGTGCGTTCTACACCTGGCTCTACCGGATCGCGATCAACACGGCCAAGAACCACCTGGTGGCGGAAGGCCGCCGGCCGATGGAACGCGGCATGGACCTGCAGGATCCGGAGCAGTACGAACTGCAAGCCCGGCTGCGGGATGTGGCGACCCCCGAGCGGCTGCTGCTCACGGACGAGATCCAGCGCACGGTGGAGGAGGCGATCGCCGACCTGCCCGAGGACCTGCGCACGGCCATCGTGCTCAGGGAACTGGAAGGCATGAGCTACGAACAGATCGCCGAGACCATGGCCTGCCCGGTGGGCACGGTACGGTCGAGGATATTCAGGGCGCGCGAGGCGATAGACGCCAAGCTCAAGCCCCTTTTGGACTGAACGAGAGAGAGCGATGACCCAGAAGCTGCGCGAACAGATATCGGCCCTGGCCGACCACGAACTCCCGGAGGGCGAGCACGAGCTCCTGCTGCGCCGCTTCGCCGTGGAGAAGTCGCTGCGGCTGCACTGGGAGCGCTACCACCTCATCGGCTGCGCCCTGCGCAAGGAGCTGCCGGCGGTGGACACCCGCGGTTTCGCCGACCGGGTGATGGCCGTGCTGTCGGACGAGCCGCTGCCGGCCGCGCCGCCGGCCCGGTTGATGGACAAGCTGCTCAGGGGCGCCGCCGGCTTCGCCATCGCCGCCTCGGTGGCGGTGGTGGCCATCGTGGGCCTCAAGCACGGCGGCCACACCGGCGCCGCGCCCTCGGAGATCGTGCCGAGCAGCGCAGCGAGTGGCGAGAGCTCGCCCGTGGACCTCATGAACGATGCGAACTGGACCGGCGATCCGCTGCCGGCGTCCCTGGACAACGCGCTGGTGGACCAGGAGGGCATGATGCCCGTGGGGATGCACGGCCTGCAGTCCCGCCGCTACCAGGCCAAGCCCAAGGCCGACCCGGATACGGCGCTGGACGGGACCCAGGAAGAGACCAGGGACCGCCCCCGGCCCCCCCGCCAGTACTAGGCTCCCGGGCCGCTATTGCGGCGGGCTTAGGCATCCACCACAATCCTGGCTCCTATGCGAGCCATCGGCCTGTTCCTGGCGACCAGCCTCGCGAGCACCCTCATGGGGGTATCGCAGGGTGAGTGCGCGCCGGCCGCGGCCAACATCCGTCCCATCCCCCTCGTGGTCACCGACGCGCCCGCCCGGCCGGGCGTGAAGACCGGCCATGTCTCGTCCATGCCCAACGGTTATGGCGATGAACCCGGCGACCGCTCCGCCTCCAGCACCGGCCGCCGCAGCCATACCGAGGCTGCGCCTAGCGAGGGTGGCTCCGGCCAGAGCCCGGTACACAACCGCGTCAGCGCCTATTCGGCGGTATTGGACACCTTGGGCAGCGCCCATGGCAGCAGCGCCACTGGCGGCGGCGAGGCCCAGGGCCTCGGGCTCGCGCTCCGGCCGCTCACGGATGCCGAGCGCCGCGCCTTCGCGGTGGAGGCCGGAGGCATCATCGTCACCAGCGTCACGCCGGGCGTCGGCATGCGCGCCGGCTTCCATGCGGGCGACGTGGTGCTGATGCTGGATGGCGTGGACGTGACCAGCACCGACCAGTTCTACAAGCTCACCCGAGAGCTTCCCCGCGACCGTCCGGTGCCGGTGCTGGTGCGCCGCCCGGGCAGCAACCTGTTCCTGCCCCTGGGCGCTCCGGCGCACCGTTGACCGGCCTCACGCTCTATCACCGCCCGGCTTGCCACCTCTGCGAGCAGATGCTCGCGGCGATCTATTTCCACTATGGCGACGAGATCGAGGTCGCCCTGGTGAACGTGGACGGGGATCCGGCCCTGAAGCAGCGCTACGGCACCCGCATCCCGGTGTTGGCGGCGGGGGAGCGGGTGATCTGCGAGGGGCGGCTGGATGAGGCGGCCCTGCAGGGCTATTTCCACCAGAAGGCCGGCCTCGCGTGAGGGGCTAAGTCACTGATTCGCCGGCGCTACGTCCCTGTTTCGTCATACTCCAAACCGTTATAATGCGCTGTCCCGCAAGGCCTTTTGGCCGGCGGGGCATGAACGGGGCCCTACCTGAACATATAGGGGCCTGCCCGGCTTCCAGGCGACCACCTCCGGCGTCCGAAAAGCTCACCCAGATCAGCAAAAGTACCGGCCCGCCGTGGACATGCAGCGCATCCGCAATTTCTCCATCATCGCCCACATCGATCACGGCAAATCCACGCTCGCCGACCGCTTCATCCAGTTCTGCGGCGGCCTGGAAGCGCGCGAGATGGAGGAGCAGGTGCTGGACTCCAACCCCATCGAGCGCGAGCGCGGCATCACCATCAAGGCCCAGAGCGTCTCGCTGCGATTCAAATCGAAGGACGGTCAAGCCTACCAGCTGAATTTCATCGATACCCCGGGCCACGTGGACTTCTCCTACGAGGTGTCCCGCTCGCTGGCCGCCTGCGAGGGCGCGCTGCTGGTGGTGGACGCCTCCCAGGGCGTGGAGGCCCAGAGCGTCGCCAACTGCTACACCGCGCTGGACCAGGGCCTGGAGGTAGTGCCGGTCCTGAACAAGATCGACCTGCCCAACGCCGAACCGGACAAGGTGGCGGAGGAGATCGAGGAGATCATCGGCATCGGCGCCACCGACGCGGTGCGCGTCAGCGCCAAGACCGGCCTCGGCGTTCCGGAACTGCTGGAAGAACTGGTCAGGCGCATCCCGCCGCCCAAGGGCGACGCCAACGCGCCGCTGCAGGCGCTCATCATCGACTCCTGGTTCGACAACTTCGTGGGCGTGGTGTCGCTGGTGCGCGTGGTGAACGGCAGCATCAAGCCGCGCCAGAAGCTCCTGGTCATGTCCACCGGCCGCGCCCATGAAGTGGCGCGGGTGGGCATCTTCACTCCCAAGATGGGCGACACCGAGGGGCTGAGCGCCGGCGACGTGGGCTACGTCATCGCCGGCATCAAGGAGATCGACGGCGCGCCGGTGGGTGACACCTTCACTTCGGCGGACAAGCCGGCCAATTCGCCGCTGCCCGGCTTCAAGCAGGTGCAGCCGCGCGTGTTCGCCGGCATGTTCCCCATCAGCTCCGACGACTACGAGAACTTCCGAGAGGCGCTGCGCAAGCTGCGCTTGAACGACTCGGCCCTGCATTTCGAGCCGGAGACCTCCACCGCGCTCGGCTTCGGCTTCCGCTGCGGCTTCCTCGGCATGCTGCACATGGAGATCGTGCAGGAACGCCTGGAGCGCGAGTACAACCTGAGCCTGATCACCACCGCGCCGACCGTGGTCTACGAGGTGCTGACCACCGGCGGCGAGACGCTGTACGTGGACAACCCGTCCAAGCTGCCGCAGGTCGACCGCATCGACGAGATCCGCGAGCCCATCATCACCGCCAACATACTGGTGCCCCAGGAGTACGTGGGCAACGTCATGACGCTTTGCCAGGAGAAGCGCGGCATGCAGAAGAAGATGCTGTACCACGGCAGCCAGGTGGCCATGGCTTACGAGATGCCGCTCAACGAAGTGGTGATGGATTTCTTCGACCGGCTCAAGTCCTCCAGCCGCGGCTATGCCTCCTTCGATTATGTGTTCGAGCGCTTCCAGGCGGCGCCCCTGGTCAAGCTGGACCTGCTCATCAACGGCGACCGGGTGGATGCGCTCTCGCTCATCGTGCACAAGGACAGCGCCTACGTGCGCGGGCGCGACCTGTGCGAGAAGATGCAGGAGCTGATCCCAAGGCAGATGTTCGAGGTGGCCGTGCAGGCCGCCATCGGCTCACACATCATCGCGCGCACCTCCGTGAAGGCCTTGCGCAAGAACGTCACCGCCAAGTGCTACGGCGGCGACATCACCCGCAAGCGCAAGCTGCTGGAGAAGCAGAAGGAAGGCAAGAAGCGCATGAAGCAGATCGGCACGGTGGAGATCCCGCAGGAAGCGTTCCTGGCGGTGCTCCATGTGGGTAAAAAGTAAACCAAGGGGTTATCGATGCATTTCGACTTCGAAGCGATCCTGACCCTGGCCACCGCGTTCACGGGCGTGGTGTGGCTGGTGGACGCGTTGTACTTCGCGCCGCGCCGCCGCAAGGCCGCGCCGCCAGTGCTGGGCGTGGACGGCGTGGAGGCGCCGGGGGCGCGCGAGCCCATGCTGGTGGACTACTCCAAGTCCTTCTTCCCGGTGATCCTCCTGGTGCTGGTGCTGCGCTCGTTCCTGGCGGAGCCCTTCCACATCCCGTCCTCGTCCATGGTGCCCACCCTGGAGCAGGGCGACTTCATCCTGGTGAACAAGTTCACCTATGGCATCCGCCTGCCGGTGCTGCACACCAAGATCGTGACGCTGGGCGAGCCCAAGCGAGGCGACGTGGCCGTGTTCCGCTATCCCAACGACCCGCGCGAGGACTACATCAAGCGCATCGTGGGCGTGCCGGGGGACCATATTGTTTACCGGGATAAAACGCTGTATATCAATGGCGTCGTCATGGCCAAGGACGCGCTCGGCACCTACGCCGGGCCGGACCCGGAATCGCAGGGAAGTGCGCTGGCGCGCGAGCACCTGGGCGACGCGGTCCACGAGCTGCTCACCAATCCTGAGCGCTTCGGCCGCGAGGGTGAATGGACCGTGCCGGAGGGAGAGTACTTCGCCATGGGCGACAACCGTGACAACAGCAACGACAGCCGCTACTGGGGCTACGTCCCCGAGGGGAACCTGGTGGGCCGGGCCTTCTTCATCTGGCTGAACATCGACGCGTTCGGCAACAGGGCACTGTGGCACCGTGTCGGCACCGTGATCCATTGACCGTCTGATAGCGCGGCGCGCGCCGCACCTGGGAGAACAGCGATGAGCAAGCGTAAGCACCAAAGCGGCCTGACCATGATCACCTGGATAGTCCTGATCGCGATGATCGGCTTCATCGGCATCTTCGGCTTCAAGCTGATGCCGATCTACATGGAGTACAACTCCATCAACAACTCCCTGACCACGGTCTCCAAGCAGGTCACCAGCGGCGAGACTCCTGCCCAGATCCGCTCCAACATCTCGAGCCTGTTCGACGTCAATAGCGTGGACGTCATCAAGGCCGACGACGTGGAGATCAAGCAGGATCCGGACACCAAGGCCCTGGTCATGAACCTCGACTACGATGCCCGCACCAACTTCATCGCCAACGTCGACCTGGTGGTGCACTTCGAGAAGACTTACTCGGCCAGCGGGCATTGAGCCACGACCGCGCCAGCCTGTTGCGGGCGCTGGGCCGGACTTTCTCCGACCCCGACCTGCTGGCGCTGGCGCTCACCCACCGCAGCGCCGGGGGGCATAACAACGAGCGCCTCGAGTTCCTGGGCGACGCGCTCATCAACGTCTGCGTGGCCGAGGCCCTCTACCGGCGCCATCCCGGCCTGGAGGAGGGCGACCTGAGCCGCCTCAGGGCCAGCCTCGTGAACCAGGAGACGCTCGCCGAGGTGGCCCGTGAGCTGGACCTGGGTTCCCACCTCACCCTCGGTCCCGGCGAGCTCAAGAGCGGCGGCTTCCGCCGCGCTTCGATCCTCGCCGACGCGCTCGAGGGCCTGGTGGGCGCGGTGTTCCTGGATGCCGGCTTCGACGCCGCCCGCGAAGTGACGTTGCGCCTGCTGGAATCGCGTCTCGCTACCCCGCCGTCGGCGGAATCCCTCAAGGATGCGAAGACCCGCCTGCAGGAGGTGCTACAGGCGCGCGAGCTGCCGCTGCCGGCATACGCGGTGGAATCGGTGCGGGGCGAGCCCCACAAGCAGACCTTCCGCGTGAGCTGCAGTATCACGGCCCTGCAGGTGCGTACCGAGGGCGAGGCGGGGAGCCGCCGTGCCGCGGAGCAGGAAGCGGCGCGGCGCGCCCTGGAGCGGCTTGCCCATGGCTGAATCGAATTTCCGCGCGGGTTTCATCGCGGTCGCTGGCCGTCCCAACGTCGGCAAGTCCACGCTGGTGAACGCACTGGTGGGCCGCAAGATCAGCATCGTCACCCCCAAGCCCCAGACCACCCGCCGCAGGGTGCTGGGCATCAAGACCACGCCCACCGAGCAGCTCATCTTCGTGGACACGCCGGGCCTGCACTCAGGCGAGAAGCGCGCCATCAACCGATCCATGAACCGCACCGCCGTATCCGCCGCCAGCGAGGCGGACCTGTGCCTGCTGGTGGTGGAGGCGCTGCAATGGAACGACGATGACGTGGAGGCCCTGGCCCGGCTCGCGCGGCTGGAGCGCCCCCTGGGTCTCGTGGTCAACAAGCTGGACAAGGTGAAACCCCGCGATCGCGTGCTGCCCTTCCTGGAGGAGATGCAGGCGCGCCATCCCTTCCTGTTCGTGGTGCCGGTCTCGGCCTCCAAGCAGGACAACCTTAACGGGCTTGAGCGCCTGCTCGCCGAGAACCTGCCGGAATCGCCCATGCTGTTCCCGGCGGAGCAGGTCACCGACCAGGACGAGATGATGCGCGCCTCGGAGTTCGTGCGCGAGCAACTCATCATGGCCCTGCGCGAGGAAGTGCCGTATTCGGTGGCGGTGACCATCGATGAGCTCAAGCTGGACGGCGAGATGCTGCGCATCACCGCCAGCATCTGGGTGGAGCGGGAAGGGCAGAAGTCCATCGTCATCGGCCAAGGCGGCGCGCTGCTCAAGCAGGTGGGCCGGGCCGCGCGCCTGGAGATGGAGAGGGAGTTCGGCCGCAAGGTGTTCCTGCAGATGTGGGTCAAGGTGCGGGAGAACTGGTCCGACGACGCCCGCGCGCTCGCCACCCTGGGATTCGAGGAAGGATGAGGGCCGAGCGGGTCAGCCTCGCGCCCGCTTACCTGCTCCACCAGCGCAACTGGCGCGAGACCAGCCGGCTGCTGGAGGTGTGGAGCCGGGAGCATGGCCGCCTGGGACTCGTGGCGCGCGGGGTACGCAGGCCGACTGCGCCGCAGCGCAGCCTGCTGCAGCCTTTCACGCCGCTGCTCCTGTCCTGGTCCCAGCGCGGCGAGCTCGGCAACCTCGGTGCCGTGGAGGCGGCCGGTCCGCCGGTGCTGCTGCGCGGCCGCCCGCTGCTGGCGGCGTTCTACATGAACGAGCTCCTGCTGCGCCTCTTGCCGCGCCAGGATGCACACCCGGATCTCTACGACGCCTACGCCCGCACCCTCATGGAATTGGCCGGTCTCACACCCGCCGCAGCGCTGCGCCGGTTCGAGCTCGGCCTCCTGTCTGCCATCGGCTATGGCCTCAACCTCATACAGCTCGCCTCGGCGGATGAGCCGGTGGAGGCGGGGGAAGACTATCTCTACGACCTGGACGCCGGGCCGCGCCCGGCCGGGGGGCGCCGCGGGCCGGGCGTGCCGATCCGCGGCCGCGCGCTGCTTGCGCTGCATGCGGGAGCGTTGGATGATGCCGACGACCTCAAGGACGCGAAGCGGCTGCTCAAGGCGGCGCTGGAGCGGCACCTGGAGGGGCGCGCCCTCAAGACCAGCGGCGTGATGCGCGCGCTGGCGCGCAAGGCCTGAACCCCTAAGGAGGTGTAACCACATGAATCCTGCCGGCGGCATCGCCCTCGGGGTCAACATCGATCATGTCGCCACCGTGCGCCAGGCGCGCGGTACGCCTTACCCGGATCCGGTGGAGGCAGCCGCGCTGGCGGAGGGCGCCGGCGCCGACTCCATCACCGTGCACCTGCGGGAGGACCGGCGCCACATCCAGGAACGTGACGTGGTGCTGCTCAAGCAGACCGTGAAGACGCGCCTCAACCTCGAGATGGCGGTGGAGGAGGAGATGCTGGCCTTGGCGGAACGGGTGCTGCCGCCGGACTGCTGCCTGGTGCCGGAACGGCGCCAGGAGCTCACCACCGAGGGCGGCCTGGACGTGCGCGGCCAGCTCGCGCGCCTCAAGCAGGCTTGCATCCGGCTCAAGGCCGCCGGCATCCGCGTGGCGCCGTTCATAGACCCGGACCGGGACCAGATCGACGCCTGTGCCGAGGCCGGCGCTCCGGTGGTGGAGCTGCACACCGGCGCCTACGCGGAAGCACAGGGTGCGCGCCAGGCTGAGGAGCTGCACCGGCTGGTGGAGGCGGCGCGCCATGCCGCCCGCATCGGCATCGAAGTGCATGCCGGCCACGGCCTGCACTACCACAACGTCAAGCCGGTGGCGGCGATCCCCGAGGTCGTGGAGCTCAACATCGGCCATTCCATCATCGCGCGGGCGGTCATGGCGGGCCTGCCGGCGGCGGTGAAGGAGATGAAAGACCTGCTGCGGGAGGCACGGGCTTGATCTACGGCGTCGGCACCGACGTGGTGCAGGTGTCTCGGGTCGAGGCGATCTGGCGGCAGCGCGGCGAGGCCTTCGCGCGCCGCATCCTCATGCCGGAGGAACTCGCGTTCTTCGCCCGCAGCAGGAACCCGGTGCGTTTCCTCGCCATGCACTTCGCCGCCAAGGAGGCGGTGGTCAAGGCGCTCGGCACCGGATTCCGACATGGCATGTGGGTGCGGGACACCGGTTTCGTGCCGGACGAGCGCGGCAAGCCCTGTGTCATCTTCTCGGAACGCGGCAGGCGCGTGTGCGGCAGTCTCGGCGTCGGCGTGGCTCATGTGAGCCTCACGGATGAGGCGGGCTTGGTGGTCGCGATGGCCGTGGCCGAGAAAGCGCAGCAAGCGTGAACCAAGTCTCATACCCGCGGGTCTCGGGTTTTCCCCTATTGCCGAATAGGGGGTTTCCCGTATACCTGCAACGCTTTCACCTCGCTCCCTGACATATAATTAGCCCAGCCCGCGGAATTGCGGGCTCTTCACGGTCACCGCCGGTGCCCGTGGAGGCCGTCCCCATGATGGGGACGTCAAATGGACCCTGACAAGGAGATGAGTCATGTCTAGCAAGGTCGCTGTCAACGTGTGTGATGAGATCAGGAAGAGCCTCACCGCCGCCCAGCCGGCACGCTCCTCTCATGAGAAGCAGGACTTCAAGCTGAAGCGGTTCCAGGGCAACAAGGGCGGCTTCGGCGCGTCCACGCTCTGCGCCGGCACCGTGTTCGGATTGAGTGGGCTGAAGGACTGAGCGTGACGAGAGCCCACTCGTCCGGTCCGCGGACGAGTGGGAATTTTTCCTCAGGCACGCTCACGGCTGAACCGGTAGAGTCCCAAGCGGACCGTGATCACGTCGAGATATCCGAGCAATTCTTCCTGGGTGCAGCCCGCGCCCGCCGACAATTCCTCCAGCGTCTGACCGTCTTTCGTCCTTAGTGCCTCCCAGAAAGAGACCGGCAGGTAAGAATAGTCCTGGCCATCCGTGGTGATGGCGAGGAAGCCGGTCGAATTGTGCTCGCGCAGCAGGAAGCGGGCGCCGGTGGGTACCAAGCGCGCTTCCTTGCCTTCGGATGTCTTCAGCAACTGGAGCGAGCGCTGCGCTGCTTCCAAGGCGGACGTGTTTCCGCCGGCGTGGGGGATGAAGTCCAGGCTCGCCGCGGGGCCGTTGGCCAGAGCTTCCGTAAGGTACGTCTCGAACTCCCGGCAGATGAGCGCGAGCCGCTCCCGGCCCCGGGGGCTTTCCAGCTCCTCGAGTTCCAGCGCCCTGCGCAGTTCCACCGTCTCCCCCAGCCTGTTGTAGGCATAGCGCAACAGGTTCGAGAACAGGCCGATCCAGGTATTGGGGGTGTACGCCACCGCCATCTGCAGCGCCGGGGCCGGCGAGTCATTGGTGACCCGGTGCACCCATCCCCTTGGCATATAGAGACAGTCGCCGGCGACTTGGCGCACGTCGTATCGCGGGACCGACATGTCTACGTCCGGCTCGACTTCCTGCATGGAGAGATGCCTGGTCGGCAGGGGCGTGACGGGATCATGCAGCCGCCAGCGCTTCGCCCCCGCGAGGTTGAAGCTGAACACGTCCAAGTCATCGTAATGGACGTCCGATGCGGCCGCCTCCGCCGGGGTGGCGATGCAGTAGTCGTACAGGTCGCCCTCGAGGCGCTCCTGCAGCACCCTAAGCGGCGTCCCGAGGGCAGGGAGGTAACGGGAGCAGTGCCGGATGACGAAGGCGACCTTCTCTTCCTCGAACATGCGCCGGAACCAGGCGGGATGGTCCGATACGCCCTGCATGCGCTCGCCGATCTCGCGTGCCGGGATCTCGCCGCCGGCGTCGCGGCTGCGGGTGTAGCGGGCGTCGCCGTTCGCATGGGCGAGGTGCACGATCCCGAACACATCGTCCAGGCTCGCGCAGAGGGGCAGGGCGGACTTGCCGAACCAGGGACGCCGCTCGAAGATGTCGGCGAAGAACGTCTCGTCGGACAGTCCGCCGAAGAGCTGGGCCAGGCCGGGTCGCGGGATGGGCTGTCGCATGCGCTCTCCATGGGGCGAGCGAGTCCCTTCGCGCGGGCCGGCGGTCCTTCCATACCGCCGTGGCATATCCAGTCTAGAGCATTTCACGCGGCTTGCCCGCTATACAATGGGACGATGGCTCGGATCGCCGGAGGGAGCTAAGGATGAGATTCAGGCGCGCGGCTACGCTAAGTGCGGGTTTCGAGGCCGGGGAGATCGTGGTCCACAACTTCCTGACCCAGGATCGCTTCACCTGCTCCCTCGAATGCCTGCAGTTCCTGGCGCAGCTGGACGAGTGGCACAAGGACCGCGAGCTGTTCCGCTATTTTCCCGACACCGACGCCGGCAGCCTGGCGGAGCAGGTGGCCGAGCTCGTGGGCATGAACGCACTGGTGGTGGAGGGCACGCCCCAGGCGGAGCGGGACGAGACCTACCGGCGCGAATGGCTCTGGGGCACCACCGCGGGCCTGTTCCACTTCGGCGTCCGGAACACGCCCTTCATGGTGGGCAAGCCGGCGCGGCAGTTCATGCGCAAGCGCAAGACGTGGCGCGCCTCGCCGCCCCTGCACCAGACCAACAGCAGGCGGCGCAAGGTGACGGCACTGCCGCGCACCGACCTCGAGCAGGAGCCCTTCGCGCTGATGCGCCGGCGCCGCAGCCAGCGCGACTTCGATGGCCGCGCTATCGGCCTGCAGGCGCTGGCGGACTGCCTGTTCGCCGGCAACGGCATCGTCGACTTCTTCACCGAGGATGCGGACTACGGGCGGCTGCCCATCGCCATGACGCCGTCAGGCGGCGCACGCAATCCCTACGAGCTCTACGTGTATGCGCGCAACGTCGCGGGGCTCGAGCCTGGCTTCTACCACTATGGCGCGCTCAAGCGCGACCTGGGCCTGGTGCGGGCGGGGAAAGTGAAGGTGCCGGAGATGCTGGGCGGGCAGAAGTGGCCGGCCCAGGCCTCGGCCATCGTGTTCCTGGTGGCGCATTTCCCGCGCACCATGTGGAAATACCACCTGCCCATGGCCTATCGCATCGTGATGATGGAGGCGGGTTTCATCTGCCAGAACATCGCCCTGGCGGCCACGGCGCACGGCCTGTCAGCCGTGCCTTCCGGCGCACTCAAGGAGGATGTGATCGAGGGCTATCTCGGCACTCCGCCGCTGGAGTCGGCAGTGGTATTCACCATGAGCCTCGGCAAACCCAAGCCAGAGCGGCCCCGCCGCCGCTAGCCTGCGGCGCGCCGCTTGCGGGCGTGCCGGTCCATGTGCTGGCGCAGGAGATCCACCAGCTGCTGCTCATTGAAGGGCTTCATCAGGAACCCGTCCATCAGTCCCTGCTGTGCCTGGCCCTTGCCCTCGGGCAGCACGTCGGCGCTCATGGCGATGATGGGCGGCACCGCATCGCCATAGGTGGCGCGCAGCTTGGTGGCGGTCTCGATACCGTCCATCCGCGGCATGTGGATATCCAGGAGCGCCGCCTGCCAGGGACCGCGGGCCGCAAGGTCCAATAGCTCCAGCCCATTGCCCGCTTCGGCGGTGCGGAACCCCGACTGGTTGAGCATGGTGACCAGCAGACGGCGGTTGATGCGGTTGTCGTCCGCCACCAGCACCAGCGGCGCGTCGGGGGCCGGCGCGGCGGCCGGTTGCTTCGAGGCATCGGCGGCGCCCACGCTGGGCTCCACCGCCGCCTGCACCAGCGACTGAAGTTCCAGGTACACGGTCTTCTCGCGGGCGGTCTTGCTCAGCACGCGATGGTAGAGCGCCTCCGAGAGGTCCTTCAACGCCTGCCGTTCTATGCGCGGCGCGAGGATCAGCATCGGCGGCAGGGCCGGGGAGAACTTCTGCTTGAGTTCCCCGAGGTGCGCAAGCTCGCGCTCGCCCAGGGACAGCACCGCCGCTTCCGCCTGCATGCTCATGAGCGATTCCAGTTCGCGCACCTCCCTCACGTCGGCGCCCAGGCGCGTGAGCGAAGCGCGCCAAGCGGCGCTGGAGAGCGGGTGCTTGTCATAGAGCAGGATGGAGAGCTTGCGCGGCAGGCGTGTACCGGGGGTCGCATGCTTCTGCAGGCGGAACTTGAGCTGGAACTCGAAGATGCTGCCGGTGCCGACGCGGCTCTTCACCCCGATGCTGCCGCCCATGAGATCCAGGAGCTTCTTGCAGATCGCGAGGCCGAGGCCGGTGCCTTCCACCTGGTGGCGGGTGGAGATACGGCCGCGGGCATAGGCGTTGAAGAGCTGGCCGATCTCGTTCTCGGGGATGCCGATGCCGGTATCGCTGACGCTGAACGTGAGCGTGGTGTCGCGCTCGCCGTGCGCCACCTGTTTCACCTCGATACAGACCGCGCCGGACTCGGTGAACTTGATGGCGTTGCTGAGCAGGTTGGTGAGCACCTGGCGCATGCGCAGCGGGTCGCCGCGCAGCTGCAACGGCACCTCCGGCGGGATCACCCGTACCAGCTCCAGGCGCTTCTGATAGGCGATGGGGGCGAGCAGCTCGAGCGTGCTCTCTATGAGCTCCAGGAGGTCGAAGTCCACCTCGTCGATCAGCAGCTTGCCGGCCTCCAGGCGCGAGAGGTCAAGGGTGTCGTTGATGATCGCCAGGAGGCTCTCGGAAGACACCCGGATGGTGCTCACGTAGTCCTTCTGCTCCGAGGAGAGCGGGGTCGAGGTCAGCAGCTTGGTGTAGCCCAACACGCCCGTCAGCGGGGTCCGCAGCTCGTGGCTCATGTTCGCCAGGAACTGCGACTTCACCTGCTCGCCCTCGGCGGCGCGCCGTTGCGCGATCTCGAGCTCGGCGTTCTTGAGGTTCACGCCCTGCAGGGTCTCGCGCAGCTCCAGGGTCGCTTCCTTGACCTGCACCTCGAGGCGCTCCACGAAGTGGCTCTTGAGCTCGTTCGCCTCGCGCAGCTCGGCGCTGATGGCCTTCTCGCGTACGATCTTGCGCTTGAGGCTGTACACGTAGGCGATGCTGCTGCCGATGATGATCAGCAGGTAGATGGTGTAGGCCCACCAGGTGCGCCACCAGGGCGGCAGCACCACGATGTCCAGCGTCGCCGGCACGGTGCTCAAGGTGCCCCAGTTGTTCGCGGCCCTGACTTCCAGGCGGTAGTGCCCGGGGTTCAGGTTGGTGAAGGTGATCTGGTGCGAGGGACTGGGCGGCGTCCAGTCCGGCTGGAATCCCAGCAGCCGGTAGGAGTAGCTGTTGGCCTGGGGCGCGCCGAAGTCGGTGGCCGCGACGTCGAAGATGCTGATGGCGTCGCGATAGCTCAAGGTCAGGTGCGAGTCGGGCAGGATCGGCAGGTGCACCGGCTTGCCTTCGCGGTAGGCGGTGACGCCGTTCAGCACCACGCCCGGCGGCTGCAGGTTGGGCTTGAGGTCCTTGGACAGGAAGCCTACCGCGCCCTGGCCGCCGCCGAACCACAGCCAGCCGTTCGAGGTGCGGGTATGGCCGTAGGAATAGTACTCGGTGATGGGCGAGCCCTGGTCGCGGCCGAAGGTGAGCACCGTGCCGCTCTTGGGGTCGAACCTCATCAGTGAGTTGACGCTGGCGAGCCACAAGAACCCCTGCGGGTCCTGCTCGATGCCGAGCACCTGGATGCGGTGGAACTGCGGCACCGCCTCGGGGCGGGCCAGCGGGTTGCCGGCGGCATCCAGCTTGAGGCGCCACAGCCCGTCGTAGGTGCCGATCCACAGCTCGTGGTGGGGGTCCAGGTACAGGCCCTGCACCACCGGCTCGATGTTGCCCGGGGTCATGGGTACCAGCGTGCTCTTGCCGGTGGCGGTGTCCACCTGGAACAGGCCGCGGAAGGTGCCGGCCCAGAGCGTGCGGGGCGTGGCCTGCAGCAGGTCCTCCACGATGTCGTTGGAGGAGAGCTCGGAAGGAGTGGTCCCGGCGATCTGCCGCGTCTTGGAGGTGGAGAGGTCGAAGTCCAGTAGGCCGTTGCCGAAGGTGGCGAGATAGGCCTGGTGGTCGCCGTGCATCACGATGCGGTCCGGTGCGCGCGGACGGATGTCCAGGTCGTCGCCGGGCCGCCAGGACTTGAGCACGCGGCCCTGGGAGTCCACCGAGATCAGGTAGCCGAGCTCGGTGGTGACCAGCAGCCCCCGTGCACCCATGCCGGCGATCGCCCGCACCATGCCGTAGCGGTTGAGGTCCAGGTGCATGAAGACGTTGCCGGCATCCTTGAGGCTGTCGTCCTGGGATGCGAGCGGGAACTGGTAGATGGTGCCCGGCGCGCCGAGCAGGAGCTTGCCCTGGTATTCGTACAGCGCGTGCACCTTGTCCGAGATGCCCAGCTTCACGCCGTTGATATCGGATGGCCGGAGCGAATAGACGTCCAGCACGTTGGGGTCCAGCAGGCTCACGCCGGCGTCGGTGGCGACCCAGATGAAGCCGGCCCGGTCCTGGAAGATGGAGAGTACGGTGTTGGAGGAGAGCGAATCTGTGTTGCCGATGTCCTGCTGGTAGCGGCGCACGTGCCCGGTGCCGGCACGGATCAGGTATAGGCCCGTGTTGATGCTGCCGTACCAGACGTTCTGCTGCCGGTCGACCCGCACGCTGTCCAACAGGTCCTCGCCGCCGGGATAGTGTTCGTTCGCTGCCCCCGGCACCTGGCGCAGCCCCGGCTCACCCGGCACGTACATGTAGGGGCCGGCATGGGTCGCCAGCCACAGGCGGTGTTGCGCGTCTTCGGCGATGCGCCAGATGTTGTTGGCTTCGCTGCTGTCACTCGCCCTGAAGTGGCGCGCGGGCGTCTTGCCGCTGGGATCGAACAGGTCGAGCCCGTTCAGCGTGGCGAGCCACACCCGCTGCTGGCTGTCCACCAGGATGTCGTTGATGCGGTTGTTTCCCGGTGCCGCGGGCCCGGATCCCGCCGGGAAGTGGCGGAACTTGCCGGTCTTCGGGTCGAAGACATCCAGCCCTGCATCCCAGGTGCCGATCAGCAGCGTGCCATCCGGGCCGGGGCCCAGCGACCAGATCGAATCGCTGATGATGCTGTCCGGGTCGCCCGGGATGTGCCGATAATGCTTGAACGCCCCGGTATCGGGATCGTAGAGGTTGAGGCCGTTGGAGAAGGTTCCGGCCCAGAGGCGGCCTTCAGGATCCTCGTACAGGGCCCGGATGAAGTTGCCGGAGATGCTCCCGGCGTCGTTCGGGTCGTGCCTGAAGATCTTGAAGGTGTAGCCGTCGTAGCGGTCCAGCCCGTCGATGGTGCCGAGCCACACGTAGCCCTTGCTGTCCTGGATGACGATGTTGACTTCGTTGTTGGACAGCCCGTCCTCCATGGTGAGGTGCCGGAACCGCGCGGTCGCGAGTCCCGGCACCGCATGGCAGGCGAACAGCGCCGCTGCTGCGCAGAGCAGCAGGGCGCGTGTCCGGCACATCGTGCGAGGCATGCGACGTGGCCTGGGGGACTTCAGGTGTCCTTGTTGTTGTAGGTCGGCGTGTCGGCGCACATGGAAGCGCTGCCGAAGGCGGCGTGGGCCTCGTTGAGCTGCCTGAGCGCCATCTTCGCCTGCTTCTTGGCCTTCGGGTTCGGATGGGTGGCGGCGATCTTGCCCAGGGTCTTGGATACCTGCTTCATCAGCTTGTCGCCCTTGCTGTAGTGCTGGGCGCGCTTCTTGGCGCTGGCCGCCGCCTTCTTGGCGTGGCTGCGGGCGTGCTTCTGAAGCTTGGCGGGAGAGACAGTCTTCTTGCCGGCCATGGTGAGCCTCCTTATTTGATGTTCACGATCCCTTACGGTGCATGCACGGGATACCCCTATCGCTGAGATGGCATGCCCATTCCAGTTTACAGAATGGGATTTGACCCTGCACGGCAGATCGAAAGAAATCCCAGGAATGTCGTGGCCTTAGGTAGGACCCGTCCTACAAGGCGGCCAGGACTCGGGTGACCTCGGCCGAGAAGCGGGCCATGGTGGCATGGTCAGGCGGACCGCCAGCGGCGACCGACTGCTCGACCTCCAGGCAAGCCTCCCGGAGCGCCTCCAGCCGGCAGAAGGAAGCGGAGCCCTTCACCCGGTGCACCTGCTCCCGGAGCTGTTCCCAGCGGCCGGCGATGAAGGCGTCTTCCGCGCTCTTGCGGTCCAGCGGCAGATCCTCGGCGAGCATCTGGCGTATCTCGGGCTTGAGCGCGGCGAGCGCCGCGGCGAGGCCGTCCTTATCCACCGTCATCAGCGGTCCTCCGCGTTCCCTTCCGGACATGGTGCGGCTTCCGCCGTCCGCGGTCAAAGGGCGGCCGGCCGGGGGTTTGTTAAACTGCGTGTTGCGCGGACCGCGCGCCCGGGACCCTGCATGAACATCCTCGCCTTCGACATCGAGACCATCCCTGACCTTGAGGGCGGCCGGCGCCTGTACGGCCTGGAAGGCCTGTCCGACGAGGACGTGGCCCGCGCCATGTTCCAGAAGCGCCGCCAGGACACCGGCGGCAGCGAGTTCCTCCCCTTGCACCTGCAACGGGTGGCGGCGGTCTCTCTCGCCATGCGCAACCGCGACGGCTTCAAGGTCTGGACCCTCGGTACGCCGGAGTCCGACGAGAAGGAGATCGTGGCACGGTTCTTCGAGGGGATAGAGAAGTTCGGCCCCGACCTCGTGTCCTGGAACGGCTCCGGCTTCGATCTGCCGGTCTTGAACTACCGCGCGCTGCGCCACGGCCTCAGCGCACCGCGCTTCTGGGAGCTGGGGGAGGGCGACCAGTCGTTCCGCTGGAACAACTACATCTCCCGCTACCACTGGCGCCACACCGACCTCATGGACGTGCTGGGTTTCTACCAGGGGCGCGCCGGCGTGCCGCTGGACGAGATGGCGCAGCTCTGCGGCTTCCCAGGCAAGCTCGGCATGCACGGCAGCCAGGTGTGGGAGCAGTGGCTCAAGGGCAACCGCGCCGGCGTGCGGGATTACTGCGAGACCGACACCCTCAACACTTACCTCCTGTACCTGCGCTTCGAGCTCCTGAACGGCAGCCTGGGCGAGGAGGAATACCGGCGCGAGTGCGCCGTGGTGCGGGAGGCCCTGAAGAAGGCCGGCAAGCCGCATCTCGATGAGTTCCTGGCGGCCTGGCCGCCGGCGGGCACATGACCGCACGCGCCGCCGCAGGAGCGGAGAGCACCGCCCAGGTCACCGCCCTGTCCCACGAGGGGCGCGGCATAGCGCGCCTGCACGGCAAGACCGTGTTCATCGAGGACGCGCTGCCCGGCGAGACGGTGCGCTTCCGCATCCTCAAGAAGCGCAGCGACTTCGACGAGGCCCAGGTCACAGAGGTGGTGGAAGCCTCGCCTGACCGGGTGCAGCCCCGCTGCCGGCACTTCGGCACCTGCGGCGGCTGCGCGCTGCAGCATCTCGCGCCCGCGGCCCAGGTGGCCGCCAAGCAGCAGACGCTCCTGGATAACCTCAAGCGCATCGGCGGCGTCACGCCGGATGACGTGCTCCCGCCGCTGCTGGGTCCCGCCTGGGGTTACCGGCGCCGCGCGCGCCTCTCGGCCCACCGCAACACCAACAGCGGCAAGGTGCTGGTGGGATTCACGGAGCGCCACCGCCACCTCATCACCGACGTGTGGCAGTGCCATACCCTGGATCCGCAGGTGGGCGGGCGTATCGAGAAGATATCGGAGCTCCTGAGCGGCCTCAGCATCGCGGACAAGGTGCCGCAGCTGGAGGTGGCGGTGGGTGACGGCGATATCGTGCTGTCCCTGCGGGTGCTGGCGGCGCCCAGCGCCGCGGACCGGGAACGGCTCGCGGCCTTCGAGAAGGAAGAGGGCATGCGCATCCTGCTGCAGGAAGGCAAGGCTGAGCATGCCGTGCCCCTGGGCGGCGAGCGGCCCGAGTTGCACTACCGGCTGCCGGCATCACAGGTGGACATCGCCTTCGAGCCCGCCGACTTCATCCAGGTGAACGGCGAGGTGAACCGGCGCCTCGTGGACCTCTCGCTCGAGCTCCTGGCCCCGCGGGACGACGAGGACGTGCTGGACCTCTTCGCCGGCCTCGGCAACTTCACCCTGCCGCTCGCGCGCCTCGCGCGCAGCGTCACGGGCGTGGAGGGAGAAGCGGGCTTGGTGGCCCGCGCCCGCAGCAACGCGGAGCGCAACGGCATCGCCAACGCCTCCTTCGAACAGGCGGACCTTTTCGCCGAGAAGCAGCATGGCGAGTGGGCGAAGCGCCGCTATGCGCGCATATTGCTCGACCCGCCCCGGGCCGGTGCCCGGGAGATCATCGCCCAGTTCCCGCGCTTCGCCGCCCGCAAGCTCGTCTACGTCTCCTGCCATCCCGCCACCCTGGCGCGGGATGCGAAGACGCTGGTGGAGGAGCAGGGTTGGCGGCTCACCAAAGCCGGCGTGCTGGACATGTTTCCCCATACCGCCCACGTGGAATCCATCGCCGTGTTCGAGCGGGGGGCCGCATGAGCCTGGGTCCCCTGATGGTGGACGTGGCGGGCACCGAACTCACCGCCGAAGACCGGGAGATACTGCAACATCCCCTGGTGGGCGGTGTGATCCTGTTCACCCGCAACTACCGCGATCCCAGACAGGTGCGGGCCCTGACGGAGGCGATCCACGCACTGCGGGAGCCGCGCCTCTTGGTCACCGTGGACCACGAGGGCGGGCGCGTGCAGCGCTTCCGCGACGGATTCACGCAGTTGCCGCCGGCGCGGCTCTATGGCGAGCTGCATGACAGGGATCCCAAGGAAGCGGCACGGCTGACGGAACTCTGCGGCTGGCTCCTGGCAGCGGAGTTGCGCGCGGTGGACGTGGACATGAGCTTCGCGCCGGTGGTGGACCTGGACTTCGGCGTGAGCAGCGTCATCGGCGACCGGGCCTTCCATGCCGATCCCACGGTGGTGGCGGAACTCACCCGGGCCTGGACCCTGGGCATGCGCCGGGCCGGCATGGCTGCCTGTGCCAAGCATTTCCCCGGCCACGGCGCGGTACAGGGTGATTCCCACCACATGCTCCCGGTGGATGAGCGGTCCCTGGAGGAGATCCGGCAACGTGACCTCGTGCCCTACCAGCGCCTGTTCAAGCTCGACTGCGCCTCCGTGATGATGGCCCACGTGGTGTATTCCCAGGTGGACGAGCAGCCCGCCAGCCTGTCGCGGCGCTGGGTGGATGAGGAGCTGCGCGGGCGTATGCGCTTCGAAGGCGTGGTGTTCTGTGACGACCTCAGCATGCGAGGCGCCGAGAAGGCGGGCGACTACCTGGACCGGGCCGAGGCGGCGCTCGCAGCAGGCTGCGACATGCTGCCGGTGTGCAACAACCGCGCCGGCGTGGAGGCGATCCTGGACGGACTCAAGGCGCCGCCGAACCCGGTGAGCCAGTGGCGGCTGGTGCGCCTGCACGGGAAGGAGAGCCACTCATGGGACGCGCTACGCGCCGGCGCCGAATGGCGCCACGCATGCAGCGCCCTGGCGAAACACTACGACGCGGGCTTCCGGCTCGAGCCGACCTGAATCAACGGCCCCGGTCTTCCGTGGCGTAGGCCCGCACCAGCCAGTGCGTGAAACCGAAGGGCGGTACGCTGTTGCTGTCGATGCCGGCCGCCACCAGCACCCCGCGTGTCCAGCCCAGGCCCTGTGCTTGCGCGCCGAGCATCGTGTCAGTCGGCGTGGCGTCTTCCCACAACAACCGCCCAGTCCGCGTGTAGGCGCGCACCATGAAGTGCGGCGCGCTCTCTACGGCAGGATCGAAGGCCTGTCCGGCCACGAATACCCGCTTGTCGCCCACCGTCACCGCCAGGGCCGTATAGGGTGCCGATGGCGTGCCCGGCTGATCCTGCCATAGCAGCGCGCCGTCGGACGCGGCGTAGGCGCTCACCAGCACCTGGCTGCCTGCCTCGGCGGTGAACAGGCGATTGGAATCCAACGCCAGCCGGTTTACGCGATCGCCTGGGTCCGCCTGCCAGCGCAGCCGGCCCTTGCGCAGGCCGTAGGCGGCCACCTGGTTCGTATCCTGGCTGTTCGAATCCACCGCCCACCAGGCGAGATATACCTTGCCGTCGCCGACCACGAGTTCGGCGGTACGCAAGGACAGGCCTTGGGCTTCGGCAGGGCGCGCTTCCCAAAGGAACCTGCCTTGGCGGGTGGTGTAGGCGCGCAGCACCAGGTGGCCGCCGTCATCTGCGCCCGCCACCAGCACCGTGCCGCCGGAGACCGCGAGAGCGAGCGGCAAGGCCACGTCATCGACTTCCCAGCGCTGTGCGCCGGTGGACGCGGCATAGGCGCGCAGCAGGCCGGCGCCGCCCGTGCCGGGGGAGCAGGTGCCGGCGGCGAACACGGAGCCGCCATCGGCGACGATGGCCCGTGCGCGGGAACCGAACTGTCCGCAGTGATCCTCCCACAGCACTGTACCGTCGCGCCGGTCATAGGCGCGCACGACGTAGCCGTTGCTGCCGGCGGTGTTGGTGCCGGAACTCCCGGCGAGGAAGAGGCGCGTGCCGCCCACCGCGAGTCCGGACACCTCGTCGTCCTGGTGGATGCCGCCCGCGTCCCACACGTCTTCCCAACGGAGCGCGCCGCTCGCCACGTCGTAGGCGCGCACGCGGATGTCGGCATCGCTGCTGGGCGTAACCTTGTAGGGACCGCCGCCCGCCACATAGGCGAAGCCTCCGGCAACGGCCACCTGGCTCGCGGAAGCGTCACCCGTCATGGGGTCGTACACATCATCCCAGATGAGCTGGCCCGAGGCGGCGAACACCGGCGCGCCGGCGAGGGAGGCGGCTAGAGATGCGGTGAGCAGGAGTGCCTTCATATATGCACAAGGCTGCTCGTACCGCCGCGGCGGCACAATCAAGCGAATACCCGAAGCAGATGAAGCGCGCCCGCCGCGGGCGCGCGGTCAAATCAGGTTATTGGCGCCGTACCGGCGTCACCAGCACGATGGCGCCGAACAGGGGGTGGTCGAAGTAGGCGAGCTTGCCGCCGTTCACGCGCATGTCGTGGCGCAGGCGGTAGAGCTGGAAGGTCGGTGCCGCCGGCACGGCGGTGCTGCCGGGCGGTGCGAGCACCGTGGTGCTGATGGCGGGGGAGGCGGGTGCGGCGTTCTTCGCCAGCGGACCTTCCAGTATCAGGTCCAGGTCGAAGTGCAGGTAAGGGCCGGTGGTGCTGAGCTTCGCGTCGCCGTAGACGGGCGTCGCCTGGGGCAGCGGCATGGCGTCGGCGGGCTGCGGCGCGGTGCTGGCGGCGGGCACCGCGGAGGCCGGCACACCCAGGCGCACCGCCGGGGCGTTGGCCCGGTCCAGGGCCGGCTGGCTCCAAGCCACGTGCAGCAAAGGCTCGTAGTTGCGGGAGCGCTTGAGACGCGCCCAGGCGTCGTCGAGCTGCTGCGCGGTCACGGATATGAGCTGATAAGGCACCGGCGCTACCGCCGGGTCCACGGGCGCGAGGGGCAGCGCGCCGTTCCAGTCCGGCAACCCCGGGTCTGCGGGCCAGGTCTCCTGGCTGCCGGCGTTGGGGTCCGTGGCGCGGAACACGATCACTTCCACGTTGTACCAGTTGGGCGTGGGAGCGGAAGGCGCCGCGGCCGGAGCCGGCGCTGGGGCCGCGCCGTAGGCGGTGCTCGCGAGCAGGATCAGCAGGCTGGCGGCGAAGGTCTTCAAGGTACGGCTCCTTCCGGCGATGGCTGCATTATGCCGCAGTTGGCGGGGCGAGGCGTGCGAGCAGGGCTTCCACTTCGGCGACGCGCGTGTCCCGGTCCTCCAGGTCCATGGTGAAGCGCAGCCGGTCCTGGCCGTCCAGCCGGAAGATGTTGGGCTTGGCCTGCACCAGCCGTATCACGGTGATCGGTTCCACCGGCGTGTCCGGCCCGAAGTGGATGCGCCCGCCCGCGGGGCCGGCCTCGATCTTGCGGATGCCGAGGGGCGCGGCCTTGAGCTTGAGCTCGGCCATGCGGAACAGGTTCTTGGCCTGGGGCGGCAGGAGGCCGAAACGGTCGATCATCTCCACCTGCAGGTCGTCCAACTGCGCCTGGTCCTTGCAGCTCGCGATGCGCTTGTAGAGCGTGAGGCGCAGGTGCACGTCCGGCATGTAGTCGGAGGTGAGCAGGGCCGGGATGTGCAGGTCGATCTCCGGGCCGTGGTCCAGGGGCGCGTCCAGGTCCACGGGCTTGCCGGCCTTGAGGGTCTTCACCGCCCGCTCCAGGAGTTCCGAGTACAGCGAGAAGCCCACTTCCTGGATCTGCCCGCTCTGCTCGTCGCCGAGCAGCTCGCCGGCACCGCGGATCTCCAGGTCGTGGGTGGCGAGGGTGAATCCGGCGCCCAGTTCCTCCAGGGACTCGATGGCCTCCAGGCGCTTCAGGGCGTCGCCGGTCATGAGGGTGCGCGGCGGGATCAGCAGGTAGGCATAGGCCCGGTGGTGGGAGCGGCCCACGCGCCCGCGCAACTGGTGCAGCTGTGCCAGGCCGAACTTGTCGGCGCGGTGGATGATGATGGTGTTGGCCGTCGGCACGTCGATGCCGCTCTCGACGATCGTGGTGCACACCAGGATGTTGAAGCGCCGGTGGTAGAAGTCGAGCATCACCTGCTCGAGTTCCCGTTCCCGCATCTGGCCGTGGGCGATGCGGATGTCCGCGCCGGGTACGAGCTTCGCCACGTCCGCCGCCGCCTTCTCGATGGTCTCGACGCTGTTGTGCACGAAGTAGACCTGGCCGCCGCGCTTGATCTCGCGCAGGCAGGCCTCCTGGATCAGGCCGTCCTGCCACTCGCTGACGAAGGTCTTCACCGCCAGGCGCTCCTCCGGCGGCGTGGCGATGATGGAGAGCTCGCGCAGCCCCGCCAGCGCCATGTTGAGGGTGCGCGGGATGGGCGTGGCGGTGAGGGTGAGGATGTCCACCTCGGCCCTGAGCTTCTTGAGGCGCTCCTTGTGCTGCACGCCGAAGCGGTGCTCCTCGTCCACGATCACGAGACCCAGGTCCTTGAACTTCATCTCGGGTCGCAGCAGCGCGTGGGTGCCGATCACGATCTCCACCTTGCCGGCGGCGATGGCCTCGAGCGCCGCCTCCTGCTGCTTGCCGGTACGGAAGCGCGACAGCACCTCGATGCGCACCGGCAGCTCGGCGAAGCGGTCCTGGAAGGTCTGCGCATGCTGCTGGGCGAGCAGGGTGGTGGGCACCAGCACCGCCACCTGCTTGCCGCCCTGCACCGCCACGAAGGCGGCGCGCAGCGCCACCTCGGTCTTGCCGAAGCCCACGTCGCCGCACACCACCCGGTCCATGGGCCGCCCTTCGGTCATGTCCGCGATCACGCCCTCGATGGCCTTCTGCTGGTCCGGCGTCTCGTCGAAGGGAAAGCCGTCGGCGAAGGACTCGTAGTCGAGCGGCGCCAGCTTGAATGCGTGGCCCTCGCGCGCCGCGCGACGCGCATAGAGCTCCAGGAGCTCGACGGCGGTGTCGCGGGCCTGCTCGGCGGCACGGCGCCGCGCCTTGTCCCAGTCGCCGCTGCCGAGCTTGTGCAGCGGCGCGGTCTCGGGCGAGCTGCCGCTGTAGCGGCTGATGAGGTGCAGCGAGGACACCGGCACGTAGAGCTTGTCGCCGCCGGCATACTCGAGCCTGAGGAACTCGGTCTCGAAGCCGCCCATGTCCAGGGTCTCGAGCCCCAGGTAGCGGCCCACGCCGTGCTGCTCGTGCACCACCGGCGCCCCGGCGGCCAGGTCCGTCAAGTCCCGGATGATGTCCTCGGGGTTGCGGCGGCTGACGCGCCGGGTCTTCTGGCGCGCGCGCTCGCCGAAGAGCTGCTCCTCCGTGAGCACCGCGAGGCCCGCCTCCGGCAGCAGCAGGCCCCGCTCCAGGGGCGCGATGCAGATGGCGAGGGGCTCATCGGCCGACAGGAATTCATCCCAGCCCTCCACGGGCACGGGCTTGATGCCGTGCCTGCCCAGGAGGTCGTTGAGGTACTCGCGCCGTCCGGCGGATTCTGCCGCGAACAGCACCCGCCCCTTGAATCCGCGCAGGAAGCCCAGCAGCTTCTCCGCGGGCTCGCTTGCACGGCTCTCCACCCGCAACGAGAGGGGCGCGGCGGTCGCGAAGTTGACGCCGGCGCCTGGCAACCGCTCGAAGGATTGAACCACGATGCAGGCGTGCCGCTCCGCCGCGGCCTGCACCTCGGAGGGTTCGAACCAGACCTCCTGGGGTTTCAGCAGCGGCCGCTCGATGTCATGGCGGCGCTGCTCGTAGCGCTCGCCGATCTGCTGCCAAGCCTGCTCCAGCGCCCCCGGCATGTCGTCCAGGGCGGCGATGACGCCGTCTTTCGGCAGGTAGTCGAAGAAGCAGCAGGTGGAGTCGAAGAAAAGCGGCAGGTAATACTCGATGCCGCCGATGGCGACGCCGTTGGAGACGTCGCGGTACACGGCGCTGCGGTTTGGATCGCCCTCGATGCGGGCGCGATAGCGCTGGCGGAAGGCACGGATGCCCGTCTCGTCCAGCGGGAACTCGCGCGCCGGCAGCAGTTCGAGTTCCGGCAGACTGTCCTTCGAGAGTTGGGTCTCGGGATCGAATACCCGGATGGATTCGATCTCGTCATCGAACAGATCGATGCGGTAGGGCACCTCGCTGCCCATCGGGAACACGTCCAGCAGCGAGCCGCGCACGGCGTACTCGCCGTGCTCCATCACCTGGGTCACGGAGTGGTAGGCGGCGGCGGCGAGGCGCCGGCGCAGCGCTTCCGGGTCCAACATCTCGCCCACCTTCAGCATCAGCGTGCCGCCTGCGACGTACTGGGGCGGCGCGAGGCGCTGCAACAACGCGGCGGCGGCCACCACCACGATGCCGCGCTTCAGTTCCGGCAGCGCTGCCAGGGTCGCGAGCCGCTCCGACAGGATGTCCTGGTGGGGCGAGAAGAGGTCGTAGGGCAGGGTCTCCCAATCCGGCAGTGCGAGCACCGGCAGGGACGGGTCGGTGACATAGAAGCGCAGCTCCGCCCCGATGCGGTCCGCCTCGCGGGAGTCCTGTGCCACCACCACCAGCGGTGCTTCCAGGCGCGCCGCCGCCTCCGCCAGCGCGAGGCCGGGGCTGCTGCCATAGAGCTTGCCCCAGCGCTGTTCGCGGCTGGAAAGGTCGAGGTCCGCGGACGCTAGGACGGTGGACGGTTTGTCAGGCATCAAGAGGTCGGACGCGCCACTAGTCTCTGTAGCGCTTGGTCAGGTCTCCGTAGGAATCGATGCGGCGGTCCCGCAGGTAGGGCCAGATGCGGCGCACGGCCTCGGAGCGGCCGAGGTCCACGTCCACCACCAGCACCGTGGGGGAAGAGCTGTCGGCCTGGGCCAGGATCTCGCCCTGGGGGCCTGCGACGAAGCTCGAGCCCCAGAAGTCGATGCCGTCGGTGGCGCCGGAGGGATCCTTCTCATGGCCGATGCGGTTGCAGGCCAGCACCGGCAGGCCGTTGGCCACCGCGTGGGCACGCTGGATGGTGATCCAGGCATCCCGCTGACGGCCCTGCTCGGCCTTGTCGTCCGCCGAGACCCAGCCGATGGCGGTGGGATAGAGCAGGAGGTCCGCGCCGGCCAGCGCCATCATGCGCGCGCCTTCGGGATACCACTGGTCCCAGCACACCAGCACGCCGAGCTTGCCCACGGAAGTCTGGATCGGCTCGAAGCCGATGTCCCCCGGGGTGAAGTAGAACTTCTCGTAGTAGGCCGGATCGTCCGGGATGTGCATCTTGCGGTAGATGCCGGCGAGGCTGCCGTCCTTCTCCAGCACCGCGGCGGTGTTGTGGTAGAGGCCGGGAGCGCGGCGCTCGAACAGCGAGGCCACTATCACCACGCCGAGCTCCTTCGCCACGGAGCCCAGCTCCCGGGTGGAGGGGCCGGGGATGCTCTCGGCCAGGTCGAAGACCTTCGTATCCTCGGTCTGGCAGAAATAGGGGCCGGCGTGCAGTTCCTGCAGCAGCACCAGCCTCGCGCCTTGCTTGGCCGCCTCGCGGATGCCCTTGATGCTCTCCTCGAGGTTCGCGGCACGGTCGTCCGTGCAGCGCTGCTGCACCAGGCCGACCTTGAGGGATTTGGATGCGCTCATCTCGTCATGCCTTCTGCGGCACTACGCCGCGGGGGAACTGCATGGTCACGCAGTGCAGGCTGCCGTACTGGTGGATCAGGGAGCGGCAGGGGACGCCCACGATCTGGCGATCCGGGAAGCAGCTTTCAAGGGCCTTCAGGGCCGGCCCGTCCGCCGCATCATTATAGGTCGGCACCAGCACCGCGCCATCCACGATCAGGAAGTTGGCGTAGGTGGCCGGCAGGCGGCGGCCGGTGTGGTCGATGATGGGCTGGGGCCAGGGGAGCGGCACCAGCGTGTACGGCTGCCCGTCCTTGCGGCGCAGGGCCTTGAGCTCGTCCTCCATGGCCTTGAGACCGGCGTAGTGCGGATCCGACTGGTCGGCACAGGCCTGGTAGGCGATGGTATGCGGGTCGCAGAGGCGGGCGAGCGTGTCGACGTGGCCGTCGGTATCGTCGCCGTCGATGGCGCCGTGCCTGAGCCACAGGATGCGGTCCACGCCCAGGTACTTGTGCAGCAGCGCCTCTATCTCGGTCCGCTTGAGCTTCGGGTTGCGGTTCTTGTTCAGCAGGCAGCTCTCGGTGGTGAGCAGGGTGCCTTCCCCGTCCACTTCGATGCTGCCGCCTTCCAGCACCAGCTCGATGCTTTCCATCAGGATGTCGCCGAAGGCGCCGGCTTCATGCAGGCGGCGGCTCAGGCGGTTGTCCTCGGCATGGGGGTACTTCTCGCCCCAACCGTTGAAGATGAAGTCCAGCAGCACGAGCTGGCCGTCCTTCTCGACGGTGATGGGACCGTGGTCGCGGGCCCAGGCATCGTTGGAGGGGAAGGTGAATATGTGCAGCCGGTCCATGCGGCCGCCGGCGGCCTTCACGTAGCCGCGGATGCGCTCGGCATGGCCTGCGTCCATGCAGGTGATGATCACCGGCTCCCGCAGGCTGATCTCCTTGGCGATGGCAGTGTGGCAGCGCTCCGCAGAGGCGTAGTCCGGGTTCCACTCCACGTCGGAGCGTGGCCAGGTGAGCATCACGCCGCTCTGGGGCACCCATTCCGGCGGCAGGCTGTAGCGTGCGGTCATGTCTTCCCCAGTTCCCCAAAGCAAACCGCGTGACGTGCCGCCCCCGGGACGGCACCGCTCACGCGGCATATGGATCGGTGCGGTGGAGGCGGCGGTCAGCCGCCGGGCGTCTGCGTGAACGCGTTGGCCTTCATCACCGCATGCAGGACCATATTGTATTCGAAGTAGACCACGTAGTCCGCGTAGACCCAGCGGCTGATGGGCGGCTTGCCCACCGCCGGCTGCTTCTCCAGCGGCGCGCCGAAGATGTGCTCCACGTTCGCCATGTCCATGCCGCGCTGCGGCAGCTGCATCTGATAGCTGGGCGAAGCGGGCATCGCCATGGCGGGAGCGGCAGCGGCGGGCGCTGCGCTCACGGCGGATGCGGCGGTGGGCGCGGTCTCGGCGGTGGCCGGCGCCGCCGCGGTGCTCATGGCCGGCGCGTTCGCGGCGGTGGCGGCACCCGGAGCCGGGCTCACTTCGGCCGGTGCCGCAGTGGCCGCGCTCGGGGCGGCTTCCGCGGGGGCGGCGCTGCTTGCCGCCGGCGCCTCGGTACCTTGGTTGTCGGTCGAGCTAGGGACGGCAGCGGTCGCGGCGGCGGGTACTGCATCGCCGTCGGCCCATGCGAGAGGCAGGGCCGACAGCAGTCCTGCCGCGAGGAGCAGGCTCAGGGCGGGGCGTGTCATGTCACAATCTCCCTAGGACGTCTGGGCTAACTATAGCATCCTGCTGCAAGCGTTAAATGCTTTCTACAGCATCGGGTTAGGCGGTTTTCTTGACATATAGGCTCACTAACGCATGCGCTTCGAACCCGCTCTGCATGAGGCCCGGCTGCAACGGCGCTACAAGCGTTTCCTGGCGGATGTGGCGTTCCCGGACGGCCGGCAGCTCACCATCCACTGCCCCAACACAGGCGCCATGCTGGGCTGTGCCGAGCCCGGCATGCGCATCTGGGTGAGCCGCGCGGCCAATCCGGCGCGCAAGTACGCCTGGACCTGGGAACTGGTGGAGGCGCTACCGGGGGTGTTGGTGGGCATCCACACCGGGCGCACCAATGCCCTGGTGCGGGAGGCCATCGCGGGCGGCGTGATCACTCCCCTGGCCGGCTATGCCTCGCTCAAGGGCGAAGTCATGGCCGGGGAGGGTTTCAGGGTGGACTTCCTGCTGAGCGGCCACGCCGGCCAGCCGGACTGCTACCTCGAGGTCAAGAACGTCACCGCGGCGGTGCAGGACGGCATAGCTCTGTTCCCCGATGCAGTGAGCGAGCGGGCCAGCCGCCATCTGCGGGAGCTCATGCAGAAGGTGCGGGCGGGCCACCGGGCCGCGCTCTGCTTCTGCGTGCAGCGGGACGACGTCACGGAGGTCCGGCCCGCGGATGCCATCGATCCTGTCTATGGCCGCATCCTGCGCGAGGCGATGGCGGCCGGGGTGGAGGTGATGGCCTATGCCGCGCACCTGGACCACCGCGAGGCGGCGCTTTATCGGCCGGTCCCGGTCCGTTTACCCTGAATCACCCCCTATAATGCGCGGCATGTTCCGACCCTTCCCGCTGTTCGTGGGCTTGCGCTATTTCCGGGCCAAGCGCCGCAACCAATTCATCTCCTTCATCTCCGGCATGTCGCTGGTGTCCATCGCCATAGGCGTGATGGCGCTCATCACCGTGCTGTCGGTGATGAACGGCTTCCAGAGCGAGCTCCGGGAACGCATCCTCAACATGACCGCCGACGCCACCGTCTCCGGCTTCGACAACCGGCTGGCGGACTGGCAGGACGTGCTGCATGACGTGCGCGGGGAGGCCCATGTCACCGGCGCCGCCCCCTACGTGCAGGACCAGGCGATGCTCGCCAACGGCTCCAGCATGAGCGGCACCGAGGTGCGCGGCGTGCTGCCGGACATGGAGGGCGCGGTCTCGGAGGTGGGCAAGCGCATGGTCATCGGCAGCGTGCAGGACCTCAAGCCCGGCAGCTACGGCATCGTGCTGGGCAAGGACCTGGCCTATGCCCTGGGCGCGACGCCGGGCGACAAGGTCATCCTGATGATCTCCCAGGGCAACGTGACGCCCGCCGGCCTCATCCCGCGCTTCCGCCGCTTCACCGTCGCCGGCATCTTCGACGCAGGCATGTACGAATACGACCGCGGCCTCGCGCTCATCAACATGCAGGACGCCCAGACCCTGTACGGCCTCGGCGCGGCGGTGAGCGGCGTGCGCCTCAAGCTCGATGACAAGTATCAGGCGCCCCAGGTGGCGCGCGACCTCACCGAGCGCTTCCAGGGCGCTTACTACGTGAGCGACTGGACCCAGGAGCACGTGAACTTCTTCAAGGCCATCGCCATGGAGAAGACCGTGATGTTCATCATCCTGTCGCTGATCGAGCTGGTGGCGGCCATCAGCATCGCCATCACCCTGGTGATGGCGGTCACCGACAAGCAGGCGGACATCGCCATCCTGCGCACCCTCGGCGCTAGCCCGCGCGAGATCATGGGCATCTTCATCGTGCAGGGCACCATCATCGGGTTCCTGGGCACGCTCATCGGCCTGGTGCTGGGCGTGCTCCTGGCCCACAACCTCAACGACATCATGCATTTCCTGCAGCGGGTATTCCATACGGAGTTCCTGCCGTCGAGCGTGTACTACATCAGCGACCTGCCGGCGGCCATCTACGAGGCCGATGTGCTCAAGATCACCATCGCGAGCTTCGTGCTGACGGTGCTGTCGACGCTGTATCCGGCCTGGCGTGCCGCCAACACCCAGCCGGCGGAGGCGCTGCGCTATGAGTGACACGGCGCCGATCCTCCGCTGCGAGAAGCTGGTGAAGCACTTCCAGGAAGGCGACTACAAGGTGGAGGTGCTGAACGGCGTCGACCTCGCCGTGGCGCCGGGCGAGCGCGTCGCCATCGTGGGCAGCTCCGGTTCCGGGAAGAGCACGCTGCTGCACCTCCTGGGCGGACTCGACATACCGACCGCCGGCACGGTGGAAGTGCAGGGCCAGAACCTGAGCCGCCTGTCCGATGCCGCGCGCGGCGTGCTGCGCAACCGTGCCATCGGCTTCGTGTACCAGTTCCACCATCTCTTGCCGGAGTTCACGGCGGTGGAGAACGTGGCCATGCCGCTGTTGATCCGCGGCATCGATCCCGCTGAGGCGGAGGCCCGGTCGGCGGAGCTGCTGGGCAGGGTGGGGCTGGCCCAGCGCCTCACGCACCGGCCCGCGAAACTGTCGGGCGGAGAACGCCAGCGCGCCGCAGTGGCGCGCGCGCTGATCCACCGTCCGGCGGTGGTGCTGGCGGACGAACCCACGGGGAACCTGGATGTCCACACCGGCGAACAGGTATATGAGTTGATGCTCGAGCTCAACCGGGAGATGGGCACCAGCCTGATCCTGGTGACCCACGACACGGGACTCGCGAAGAAGATGCAGCGGGTGCTGCACCTGAAGGAAGGCAGGATCGCGGCCTAGCGGCGGTCTGCCCGCTCCAGCGTGCGCAGCTTCCAGCGGCCGCGGATCGACAGGCGCCAGGCCAGGTCGAACACGATATAGGCCACCAGTGCCAGCACCAGCCCTTCCACGGTGCAACCCAGCAGGAAGGCCTTGATGGCGTTCCAGGTGTGGGTGAGTTCCGGCACGCGCCAGGCGCGGGTCACCGGCTCCTTGACCACGAGGCCGGGATGGAACGGGTTCAGCAGCCAGGCGCCGAGCTTGTATCCGATGTAGTAGATGGGCCCGAAGGTGAGGGGGTTATTGACCCACACCGCAGCCACCGCCACCGGCAGGTTCATGCGCCAGTAGAGCGCTCCCAGCACCGCCATGAGCATGTGGCCCGGGATGGGCAGGCAGGCGATGAACACCCCCAAGGCGAGAGCCCTGCAGGTGCCGCGCCGGCCGATGTGC
Organism: Gammaproteobacteria bacterium; assembly: GCA_036383255.1. NCBI lineage: Bacteria > Pseudomonadati > Pseudomonadota > Gammaproteobacteria > Gammaproteobacteria bacterium. Next base: position 76,963 of record DASVOS010000014.1, read on the forward strand.
CAGAGCATCGGGTCGTGCAGCACGAAATCGAACGGGCGCAGGTACCACTTGCCGTGAAGCTTGGCGTGCAGCTTCTCGGGATCCGGCAGCAGTTTGGTGAGAAACTTACGGGGCACCGCGGCTCCAGGCGCGTGTCGCGGAGCTGATCTCCGCATCCTGAGCATAGCCGGCTCCTCGGGGACCCGGCATTAATCAAAAATGAACTATATATAGGTTGCCCCCGTCCTTAGCGGCGGGGCGGGGCCATTATCCACGATTTGGGGAAATGGAGGATGTGGAGATACGCGACCGCGATGCTCGCCGGGGTGCTCACGATCCTGGCCCTGCCGGAGCTGCCTTCGCCGCTGCTCCTGGCGGCGTTGGCCGGACCGCTCGCATGTGCTGCCCTCTGTAAGAAACGGTGGCGCTGGCTGCTGTTCCTGCCGTTGGGCGCAGGCTGGTGCTGGATGGCTGCTCATGCGCATCTCGCCTCACGGCTGGATGCCGGTTACGAGGGCAGGGAGGTCACCCTCACGGGTTGGGTCGCCGGCCTTCCGCGCCAGCGCGGCGAACTCACGGACTTCGAGTTCACGGTAGAGACCCTGGACAGCCGCGCGCCGGCACCGGGCATACCGGACCGCGTGCGCCTCAGCATCCAGGGCGGACCGGATACCGTGCTGCCACGGGCAGGTGAGCACTGGCGCTTCAGCACCAAGCTGCGCCGGCCGCGGGGCTTCATGGATCCCGGTGCCTTCGACTACGAGGGCTGGCTGTTCTTCCACGGCATCGGCGCCACGGGCTACGTGGCCCACGATGCGGCGCCGCTGCCGGGACCGGCGCGTTTCCCGTTGCTCAGGCTGCGCGCCGCGCTGCGCGAACGCATGTTCGCGGCCTTGCCGGACGATGCCTTCGCCGGCATGGCGGCGGCCCTCGCCACCGGCGACCAGGGCGGTATCAGCGACGCCCAGTGGGAGGTGCTGCAGGCCACCAACACCGTGCATCTCATGGCCATCGCCGGGCTGCACATCGGCGTGGTGGCGGGGTTCCTGTTCTTCATCATCCGCTGGCTGTGGCGGCGCAGTGCGGCACTGTGCCTGCGCTGTCCCGCGGCGGTGGCAGCGGCCGTCGCATCGCTCCTGGGTGCGGCCTCGTACGCCTGTCTCGCGGGCTTCACGCTGCCGACCCAGCGGGCGCTCATCATGTTGGCAGCCCTCACCCTGGGGGTGGTGCTGCGCCGCAGGTTGCGGGCGGCGGATACGCTCTCTCTCGCGATGCTGGGCGTGCTGCTGTGGAATCCGCTGGCGGCGGGCGAGGCGAGCTTCTGGCTCTCCTTCGGCGCCGTGGGCGGGATCCTGTTCGCCTTCAGCAGCCGGGTGCGCGCGCCCCATGGCACGCTGCGGGAACTGCTGCGCACCCAGTGGGCGGTCGGCGTGGCGCTGCTGCCGCTGCTGGCGTTCTTCTTCCAGCAGGCGGGCTTGAGCTCGCCGCTCGCGAACTTCGTGGCGGTACCGGTGTATGCGTTCTACGTGGTGCCGCTGGTGCTCATCGGCGCGCTGTTCCTGTCCGTCTGGCCTTGGGCAGGCGCAGCGCTGCTCAAGCTCGCCACAGGCGTGATGGCCGGTACCTGGCCGCTACTGGACTGGCTCGCACACCTGCCGGCGGGCATGCTGCCTGCCGCGGCACCCTCCTGGTGGCTGGCTGCGCTGGGTCTCGTGGGCGCGTTCTGGCTCCTCATGCCGCGAGCCATGCCGGGACGGGTGCCCGCGGCGCTGCTGATGCTGCCGCTGTTCGTGCCGCCCGCTTCCGGCATCACGCCGGGAGGTTTCGACCTCATGCTCCTTGACGTAGGGCAGGGCCTTGCAGCGGTGGTGCGCACCCAAGGCCACTTACTCATCTACGACACGGGTCCCGGCTTCCGCTCCGGTTCGGATACCGGCGAAGAGGTGTTGATCCCTTACCTGCGTTCCCAGGGCATCGCGGCGCCGGACCTGGCGATGGTGAGCCACGGCGACAACGACCACGCCGGTGGGCTCGCGAGCCTGCGCAAGGCTTACCCCGGGCTCAAGGTCTATACGGGCGCCATGGACCGCATCCCCGATGCGAAGCCCTGCCTCAGGGGCCAGCGCTGGGACTGGGATGGCGTCCACTTCGAGGTGCTGTACCCGGAACTCGGCAATCCCCTGAGCGGCAACGATGCTTCCTGCGTGCTGAAGGTGACGGGTCAGGGCGGCAGCGTGCTGCTGGCCGGCGATCTCATGAAGAAGGGGGAGAGACGGCTCCTGGAACTGGAGCCCGCGGAGTTGGGCAGCGAGGTGCTGGTGGCCCCGCACCATGGCAGCAATTCCTCGTCCACGCCGCCGTTCGTGGCGGCGGTGCACCCTTCGCAGGTGCTGTTCCCGGTGGGTTACCGCAACCGCTGGAACTTCCCCAAGCCCGAGGTGGTGGCGCGTTACGCTGCCGTCGCCGCGCTCGCGGACACCGCCACCGACGGGGCGCTGTGCATGCGCTTCAGGGCGGGCTCCCAACCCACGCTCGCCATGCGCTGGCGCCGGGACGCGGCCCGGCTCTGGACGGCTCACTAGCGCGAGCCTCCTCGATCGAGCTTGGAAAAACCTTCCCTAGGTTTTTCCAAGCCCGTTCGGCGCGGCGCAGGTTCGCGCCGAACGATCCCCAGTCCCGGTGGCGGCCATGCCTGCTGACGCACATCCCTGTGCAGCTGGGCCAAAAAAAGACCTTAAAATCCAGTATCATGCAGTAATCTGAACACCGGACGGGAGCGGCATGTTCGAGATCATCAAGGCAGGCGGCTGGATCATGGTGCCGCTCCTGCTCTGTTCCGTCATGGCCGTGGGCATCATCGCCGAGCGCCTCTGGAGCCTGCAGGTCGCACGGGTCGCCCCCGAGCACCTGGCGGCCCAGGTCTGGCAGTGGATCCGCAACGGCGAGTTCACCGAGGAGCGCATGCAGGCCCTGCGCACGGGCTCGCCCCTGGGCCGCCTGCTCGCCATCGGCATCCTGCACCGCGGTTCCGAGCGGGAGGTACTGAACGATGCCATCTCCGACGCCGGCCGCCACATCGTCCACGAGCTCGACCGCTATCTCATCACCCTGGGCAGCATCGCCACCATCTCGCCGCTGCTCGGCCTGCTCGGCACCGTGCTCGGCATCATGCACGTGTTCGCCGCGATCTCCGTGACCGGCCTGGGCAACCCCACCGCGCTGGCCGGCGGCATCTCCCAGGCGCTCATCACCACCGTGGTGGGCCTCACCGTCGCGATCCCCGCCTATGTGGCGCACCGCGCGCTGCGGGGCCGGGTGGAGGACCTGGTGGTGCGCATGGAGCGCGAGACGATGCGTCTCATGAACGCGCTGCAGGGACGCCAGGCGCCGGCCGAGTGGCAGCGCAGGGGTGATCGTGAGGCTGCGTGAGCGCCAGCGCTGGGAAGACCCGGAGCTGAACCTGATCTCGCTGGTGGACGTGGTCCTCATGATGCTGGTGTTCTTCATGATGACCACCCACTTCATCCAGAGCACCAGCGTCAACGTGGAGCTGCCCAGCGCTGGCGTGCCGCCGGTGTACACCGAGGCCCAGGGCATCGAGATCACCGTGGACGCGGAGGGCCGCTACTTCGTGGACCAGAAGCCGGTGCCCGGCTCCGGTGCCGCCAGCCTGCGCGAGGCGCTGCTGGCCGCCGCCGGCGACAAGCGCGACCAACCCATAATCCTGCGCGCCGACGCGCGTGCCACCCACCAGTCGGTGGTGACGGTGATGGACGTGGCCGGCGCGCTGGGCTTCGCCCAGCTGCAGATACTCACCACCGAGACCCGTCCGGAACGCTGAGATGGCCGAACCGACCGCGCCGAACAGCGTACTCCAGACCTACCGCCGCCTCATGGGCTATGCGCTGCCGCATTGGCCGCGCTACCTCCTGGCCATGTTCGGCATGGCCATCTACGCCTTCACCCAGGCGAGCTTCGCCTCGCTCATGAAGCCGCTGCTGGACCAGGGCATCCTGCTGCACGATCCAGTCACCATGCACCGGCTGCCGCTCCTGGTGGTGGGGCTGTTCCTGCTGCGCGGCACCGCCGACTTCCTCGCCGCCTACAACATCAGCTGGGTGGGCCGCAGCATCATCAAGCGCCTGCGCCAGGAGACGTTCGCCCAGTTGCTGCGGCTGCCCTCGCGCTACTACGACGCCATGTCCTCCGGCATGCTGCTGTCCAAGATCACCTACAACATCGAGCAGGTGGCGGAAGCCACCACCAACGCGGTCACCGTCATGGTGCGCGACGGGCTCACCATCATCGGCCTCGTCACCGTGATGTTCTACCAGAGCTGGAAGCTCTCGCTGTTCATGCTGGTGATGGGGCCGGTGATCGCGCTCCTGGTGCGCTACATCAGCGAACGCTTCCGCCGCTACAGCCGCCGCATCCAGGACTCCATGGGCGACGTCACCAAGGTGGCGGACGAGGTCATCACCGGCCAGCGCATCGTCAAGCTGTTCGGCGGGCGCGAGCACGAGACGCGCCGCTTCGAGGAAGTGAACGAGAAGAACCGCTACCTCAACGTGAAACTCATGTTGGTCAACGCGGGCTCCAGCCCCATCATCCAGATGATCGCGGGACTCGGCATCGCCGGCGTCATCGCCATGGCCTTCGGCGACAAGTCCGTGACACCCGGCGCGTTCGTGGCGTTCCTGGGCTCGACGCTGCTGCTGCTGCCCTCGCTCAAGCACGTCACCGACATCAACGCGCCCATGCAGCGCGGCATCGCCGCCGGGCAAAGCATCTTCGAATTGCTCGACGACAAGGTGGAGGACGAGGGTGGCAGCTTCACGCTGCCCCGCGCCCAGGGGGAACTGGAGTTCCGGGATGTGGGCTTCGCCTATACCGAGGCCAAGGGCGCAGTGCTCCATAGCATCAGCTTCAAGGCCGCTCCCGGCGAGACCATCGCCCTGGTCGGGCGCTCCGGCAGCGGCAAGTCCACCCTCGTGAGCCTGCTGCCCCGCTTCTACGACCCCAGTTCCGGCGCGATCCTGCTGGACGGTCATGACCTGCGCGAGTTCGCCCTCGGCAACCTGCGGGAGCAGGTGGCCATGGTCAGCCAGGACGTGATGCTGTTCAACGACACCATCCGCAACAACATCGCCTACGGCTCCATGGACCGGCGCAGCGAGGCGGATATCGTGGGCGCCGCCGAGGCCGCCTACGCGATGCCCTTCATCAAACGTCTTCCCCAGGGCCTGGACACGGTGGTGGGGGACCGGGGCGTGCTGCTCTCGGGCGGCGAGCGCCAGCGCCTCTCGGTGGCGCGGGCCTTGCTGAAGGATGCGCCCTTGCTGATCCTTGACGAGGCTACCTCGGCCCTGGACTCCGAGTCCGAGCGCCACATCCAGGCGGCGCTGGAAGGCCTCATGGCCAACCGCACCACGCTCGTGATCGCGCACCGCCTCTCCACCGTGGAGAAGGCAAGCCGCATCGTGGTCATGGACCGGGGCCGCATCGTGGAGATGGGCAAGCATGCGGAACTGCTCGCCAAGGGCGGCCAGTACGCGGCACTGCACCGCCTGCAGTTCCGCGACGGCGACTGAACCATGTCCGCCTGGCTGCTGCGCCGCTGGTACTCGCCTCATCCCGCCTGGTTCCTGATCCCGTTCAGCTGGCTGTTCTGGCTGCTCTCGGCCCTGCGCCGCGGTGCCTACGCGCTCGGCATCTTGCCCGTGGCGAGGCTGCCGGTGCCGGTCATCGTGGCGGGCAACATCAGCGTGGGCGGCACAGGCAAGACACCTTTCGTCATCTGGCTGGCGCAGGAGCTCAAGCAGCGCGGCTTCAGGCCTGGCATCGTCACACGGGGCTACGGCGCCAACTTGAGCCACGCCCGTCTTGTGACGGCCGATGCCGGCGCGCATGAAGCGGGGGACGAGACCCTGCTGCTGGCTCGCCACGGCGGCGTGCCGGTGGCGGCGGGACGCGACCGGGTGGCGGCGGCGCGCCTGTTGGCCGAGGAGCAGGGCGTGGACGCGATCATCAGCGACGACGGCCTGCAGCATTACCGGCTGCCGCGGCGCTACGAGATCGTGTTGTTGGACGGCAGCCGCGGTTTGGGCAATGGCTGGCTGCTGCCTGCGGGGCCGCTGAGGGAACGCGCGGCGCGCTTGCAGGGCGTGCAGCAAGTGGTGATCAAGCAGGTCCCGGGCGGCAGCTTCGCTTGGCCTGGGGCCCTCTCCATGCGCCTCAAGGCGGACACGGCCGTGTCCCTGCAGGGCGGTGAGCGCAAGCCCCTGAGTGCGTCCGCGGGACAGTCCGTGCACGCGGTGGCGGGCATCGGCAACCCGGAGCAGTTCTTCGCCACGCTGCGGGCCGCCGGCCTCACGGTGGATGGACGCGCGCTGCCGGACCATGCACAGCCCTTGCCGGCGGACCTGGAGTTCGGCGATAAGCTGCCGGTGTTCATGACCGAGAAAGACGCCGTAAAATGTGCCGGCATGACCCTGCCGCGCCACTGGTACCTCGAAGCGGCGGCGGAGTTCGACGCCGCCGAGGCGGTGCGGCTCCTGGACGACATAACACGCAAATTGAAAGGTTGAAACATGGCTCTCGACCCCAAGCTGCTGGAGATCCTGGTGTGTCCCCTGTGCAAGGGACCACTGCTGTACCGCAAGGCGGAGGGAGAGCTGGTGTGCAAGGCGGACCGCCTGGCTTATCCCATCCGCGACGGCATCCCGGTGATGCTGGAGGGCGAGGCGCGCGAGATCGCGCCGGGCGAGAAGCTCTGAGATGCGCTTCATTGTGGTCATCCCCGCGCGCTATGCGGCGCAACGCCTGCCGGGGAAGCCCCTGGCGGACCTCGCCGGCAAGCCGCTGATCCTGCATGCCTGCGACTCGGCGCGCCGCAGCGGCGCCGCCGAGGTGATCGTGGCCACCGACGATGAGCGCATCCGTGCCGCCTGCGCCGCCGCGGGCGTGGCGGCGGAGACGACCGCCGCCAGCCACGCCTCCGGCACCGACCGCATCGCCGAAGTGGCGGCGCGCCGCGGCTGGGACGACGATGCGCTGGTGGTGAACCTGCAGGGGGACGAACCCATGATGCCTCCGGGTTGCATCGAACAGACCGCGAAGCTGCTCGAGTCCGGCGCGGACATGAGCACGCTCTGCACGCCCATCCATGAACTGGCGGAGTTCATGAATCCCAATGTGGTGAAGGTGGTGACGGACGGGCAGGGACGGGCGCTCTACTTCAGCCGGGCACCCATCCCCTGGAACAGGGACGGCGCAGCTTCGGGCCTCGCTTCCCAGCAACAGCACCACGGTGCGCTGCGCCACATCGGCATCTATGGCTACCGGGTGGGCGCGCTCAAGCGCCTCTCCGCCACGCCTCCCTGCGAGCTGGAACAGCTCGAGAAGCTGGAGCAGCTGCGGGCCCTCTGGCTCGGCATGCGCATCGCGGCGGACGTGGCGAAGCAAGTCCCAGGTCCCAGCGTGGATACGCCGGAAGACCTCAAACGGGTCGCATCCCTGCTGAAGCACTGAACATGGCCGGCACGTATCGCGTCAGCGTCCTGTTCGTATGCATGGGCAACATCTGCCGCTCGCCCACGGCGGAAGGCGTGTTCCGCAAGCTGCATGCAGAACTGGCGCCGGAGCTGGACATCCACATCGACTCCGCCGGTACCCATGCTTATCACATCGGCGATCCGCCGGATCCGCGTTCCCACGCGGCAGCCCTGAAGCGCGGCGTGGATATCTCCAGCCACCGCGGCCGCCAGGCCCGGGCCCAGGACTTCCACGACTTCGACTACGTGATCGCCATGGACAGCGAGAACCTGCGGCGTCTCGCCTCCCTGCGTCCCAAGGACGCCAGGGCTGAATTGAGGCTATTGTTGGAATACTCACCCGAGGCGGGCATCACCGATGTGCCAGATCCCTACTATGGCGGCGCCGGCGGATTCGAACGGGTCCTGGACCTGGTAGAGCAGGGATGTCGCGCTCTGCTAGAGGAAATCCGCAAGAATCATTCTTGAAGCCTTCTCAAAAGCGTTACGAGCGAAGGCAGAGCGAGGCGCGGGAGGCGAGTGCCCGGAGCGTACTCTTCGGTACGTGAGGAGCACGAGCCGGACCGCAACGAAGCTATGCCGAGCGCAGTAGCTTTTGAGAAGGCTTGAGAAAAAGAAAGCCCGGCTTAGCCGGGCTTTCTGCTTCTGGACGTCGGGCGTTCACGTCACTCGTGATGGTCGCCGCCCTGCTTGCCTTCGCTGCCGCCGCCCTGGCCGCCACCGTGGTTCTCGGAAGGCTCCTGACGGGGCATGGCATCCGGGATGCGGTAAGGGTTGGGCATGGTGCGATCGTCATGGCCGGCCGCGCTCGAGGGCTCGTGATAGATCTCTCGTGCCGGTTGTGCCGGGGCCGCAGTGTGGGCGTGATCGTGCACGTCGTGGGAGAAGTTGCGCTCCTCCGCACCGCCCTCGTGGTCATCATGACCGAAGTGTTCGCCCGGGGGCGCCACGTTGCCGCGGTTGTCATCCTCGGTGTGGGAGGCGCCGGCCTGCTGCTGGCCCGGAGCGCCTGGCTCGCCGCGCTCTTCGAAGCGGCGGCGACGTCCACCACGGCGTCCGCGGCGGCGTCCGCGGCGTCCGCCGCCTTCGCCTGCGCGCTCGGCGGCGGGGCCGCCCATGCCGTTGCTGAACTGGCCGCCGGCCGGGGTCATGGCTGCCTGCTCCTGGGCGATCTGCTCATGGCGGGCCTGCTCGCTCAGCTGCTCGGCCTCGGAGAGGACGGGAGCCGGAGCGGGGGCGGGAGCCGGAGCTGGAGCCGGCTGCGCCTGCTGCTGCGGACGGTTCTCATGCCGTTCGCCACGCTCGCCCCGGTTGCCGCGTTCATGCCGGTCACCGCGCTCGCCGCGGTTGCCACGCTCATGGCGGTCGCCACGTTCGTGACGGTCCTGGCGCTCGCCGCGGGCCTGCTGGTTGCGGTCGCCGCGCTCCTCGCGCTTCTGGCCTCCGCCGCCTTGGTTCTGGCCCTGGCCTTGGCGCTGGGCATTGCGGTCGCGGTCACGGTCGCCGCGCTCGTCGCGGTGGCGGTTGCCGCGCTCCCGGTCGCGTCCGCGGCTGCGGTCACGCTCGTTACGGTCACGCCGGCCGAACTCCTGGCGCGGGCCGCGGTGCTCGCGGGGGCTGCGTTCGGGACGTTTCTTCTCGGCCTCGCCCCCGGTGCCGAACAGGGCACGCCAGAGCTTCACGAAGATGCCGGGCCGCTCCACGGTCTCGGGAGTGAACACCGGGGCCGGCATGGAAGGATTGATGCCCTTCACGGCCGGGGCCTCGGCGGCTTCCTTGGCGCGCTCCGAACTCGGCAGAGGTTCCGGTTCCGGCGCCGTCACCAGCTTGTAGCTGGTGTTGGTGGCGCCTGGCGCGCGGGCTTCGTCGTCGCGGATGCGCTGGATGTCGTACTTCGGCATGTCCATGTGCGGGTGCGGCACCAGCACCACGGTCACATGGCAGCGCTTCTCGATCTCCGAGATGATGCCGCGCTTCTCGTTGAGCAGGAAGGTCGCCACATTCACGGGCAGCTTGGCCACGACGCGCGAGGTGCGCTCCTTCATGGCCTCCTCCTCGATCAGGCGCAGCACCGACAGGGAGAGGGACTCGATGCCGCGGATGCGGCCCTCGCCTTCGCACTGCGGGCAGACCACCTGGGTGGACTCGCCCAGGGAAGGGCGCAGGCGCTGGCGCGACATCTCAAGCAGGCCGAAGCGGGACAGCTTGCCTACCTGTACGCGGGCACGGTCCATCTCCAGGGCGACGCGCAGGCGGTCTTCCACCTCGCGCTGGTTCTTGGGCGGGCCCATGTCGATGAAATCGATGACGATGAGGCCGCCCAGGTCGCGCAGCCGGAGCTGGCGTGCCACCTCGTCGGCGGCCTCCAGGTTGGTGCGCAGGGCGGTCTCCTCGATGTCACTGCCCTTGGTGGCGCGGGCCGAGTTGACGTCGATGGCCACCAGGGCCTCGGTATGGTCGATGACCAGGGCGCCGCCGGAGGGCAGGCGGATGTGGCGGCCGAAGGCAGCCTCGATCTGGCTCTCGATCTGGAAGCGGGTGAACAGCGGCACGCGCTCGTCGTAGCGCTTGAGCTTGCCGACGCTCTGGGGCATGACCTTCTGCATGAAGGCCTGGGCTTCCTGGAACATCTTGTCGTCGTCCACCAGGATCTCACCGATGTCGGCGCGCAGGTAGTCGCGCAGGGCGCGGATCACGACGTTGCCTTCCTGGTAGATCAGGAACGGTGCGGAGCGCTCATGGGAGGCCTTGTCGATGGCGTCCCAGGTCTGCACCAGGTAGTCCAGGTCCCATTGCAATTCCTCGGGGCTGCGGCCGCCGGCGGCGGTGCGGATGATGACGCCCATGCCGTCCGGGATCTGCAGGGAGGACAGCGCATCGCGCAGCTCCTCGCGGTCGTCGCCCTCGACCCGGCGCGAGACGCCGCCGGCACGGGGGTTGTTGGGCATCAGCACCATGAAGCGCCCCGCCAGGCTGATGAACGTGGTGAGGGCGGCACCCTTGTTGCCGCGCTCCTCCTTGTCCACCTGCACCATGACTTCCTGGCCTTCCTGCAACACCTCACGGATGTTGATGCGGCTGGATGTGTCGGCACCCTGACGGAAGTAGCTGCGGGAGATTTCCTTCAGCGGGAGGAAACCGTGGCGCTCGGAACCGTAGTCCACGAAGCAGGCTTCCAGGCTGGGCTCGACCCGGGTGATGCGGCCCTTGTAGATGTTGGCCTTCTTCTGCTCCTTGGAGAGTACCTCGAGGTCGAGGTCATACAGGCGCTGGCCATCCACCATGGCCACGCGCAACTCCTCGGGCTGGGTCGCATTGATCAGTATTCTTTTCATCGAATGTCTCGCTCAGCACTGCACCATGGGCTGCACGAGATCAGGAAGGGCCGGACGGCCTCAGGGCGGGGATCTTCTGGTTATTCAGGCGCCGGTCCCTTGCGGGGGACGGCTGCCTTAGAAATCCAAGCCTGGGCGGAATCGGCGCTTCGTGACCATGCGAAGGCATGGGAGCGCGGTCCTTAACATCGCTTTGGGCCCGTTCCAAGGGGCGGGCGACGTCGCTTTACACGGGGCCGCTGGATAGACACGCGGCGGACCCCACCAAATCGCATAAAGGCCCCCTCAGGGCCTCTCGCTGGGCGTTTTCCGCGGGCTCAGGCCTTGGCCAGGCAACGCACGGTTTACACCTGTCCGGTACTATAGCAACGATTTCCCGACCCTTCAACGCCGTAACACTTTTATTTTCAGGAGCTTAAGCGTGGATTCTGGCGGTCCCAAGGCCCGCATGCTGACCGCGGGAGAGGAGGACGCGGGCCAAAGGCTCGACAATTTCCTGTTCCGGACCCTCAAGGGGGTGCCCAAGAGCCACGTGTATCGGCTCCTGCGCACCGGCCAGGTACGGGTCAACAAGAAGCGCGTGAAGCCCGACTACCGCCTGGAGGCGGGCGACGAGCTGCGCCTGCCGCCGGTGCGCCAGGAGGAGAAGGCCGCTCCCGGCAAGCCGCCTCATTGGCAGCAGGAAGCCATGCAGTCCGGAATCCTGTTCGAGGACGATCGCATCCTTGTGGTGAACAAGCCCGCCGGCATGGCCGTGCATGGAGGCAGCGGCGTGAGCTTCGGGGTCATCGAGACCTTGAGGGTGCTCAGGCCCGACACGCCGGGCCTGGAGCTCGCCCACCGGCTGGACCGGGATACCAGTGGCTGTCTCATCGTCGCCAAGCGCCGGAGTGCCGTCCGGTCCCTGCATGGAGCCTTCCGGGACGGTTCCGTGGAGAAGCATTACCTGGCCCTGCTGGCGCACCCGTGGCAGGGCGGCAACCGGGAAGTGGATGCCCCCCTGCAGAAGAACCAGCTGGAAGGTGGCGAACGCATCGTGAAGGTGAGCCGCGAAGGGAAAGAGGCCAAGAGCCTGTTCACCCCATTACAGAAGTTCGCCGGCTCGGTCCTGGCGGACGTGCACATCTACACCGGCCGCACCCACCAGATCCGCGTGCATGCGTCCTACATCGGCCATCCGGTGGCGGGAGACGACAAGTACGGCGACCGGGAGGCCAACAAGCTTCTCAAAGCCGCGGGACTGAAGCGCATGTTCCTGCATGCCCACCGGCTGAGCTTCCCGCATCCGGAGACCGGTGAGCGGCTGAGTCTCACGGCACCCCTGGACGATGAGTTGCAGGCCGTGATCAGGAATCTCGGCGGGAGACCGGTCTAGGGCAATTCCAGGCCCGCGTTTCGCAGGAACTTGCAAAGCTCAATCAACGGCAGGCCTATCAGGGCCGAGGGATCGCTCGATTCGATGGCCTCAAATAGGCTTATCCCCAGACCTTCCGATTTGAAACTGCCGGCGGAGTCATAGGGCTTCTCCGCGTGGAGATAGCGCTCGATCTCCACATCCGTGAGCTTGCGGAAGGCCACCCGGGTCACGTCGGTGTATTCCTGGATGCGGCCGTCCCGGGTGTCGATGAGGCACAGGCCCGTGTGGAACTTCATGTACTTCCCGGAGGCGGCCCTGAGCTGGGCCGTGGCGGTGGCGTGGCCCCCCGGCTTGCCCAGGATCTCGCCCTCCCGTTCCGCCGCCTGGTCGGAGCCGATGATGAGCGCGCCGGGATGCTGCGCCGCCACCGCCTGGGCCTTGGCCCGGGACAGGCGCTGCACCAGGGCCTGCACCGGCTCGTTGGCGCTGCGGGTCTCGTCCACGCCCGGCGCCGCGGTGATGAAGGGCAGGCCGAGGCGTTCCAGCAGCATGCGCCGGTGCCGGGACGTGGATGCCAGGACCAGGGGAGGGCGGGAAGCGGGCATGGGATGGTCCAAAAAGGGGCCGTAAGCATCGCCTGGAAGCGGCTCCCGGCACAAGACGCTGTAAAAACAAGGGCTTGGCGCTTCAAACTTTGACACGAGCGGTCCGGAAAAGTATGATTGCGCGCTTATGTCAGGCGCTTTGCCGCCCTCCCTGGATCTCGCCCGCGCTGCCCGCCAGACCTACGGCCTGGAAGGACGCCTGCCGGTGAGATCGCTGCCGCGGCTGGCCGCGGTGCTGGCCTCGGACCGGGGAGAGGTGAAGGTGGCGCTCGAAGCCGGCAAGGACGCGGCGCGGCAGGTGACGGTCACGGGCCGCATCGACGCCGAACTCGAGCTGACCTGCCAGCGCTGCCTGGAGCCGGTGAAGCTCGCGGTGCACGCGGAGCCGAACCTGGCATGGGTGAAGTCGGACGAGCAGCTCGCCGGCTTGTCCGAGGAATACGAGCCGCTGCTCTCGGCCGACGGTGACGTCGACCTGAAGGAGCTGGTGGCGGATGAATTGCTGCTGGCGTTGCCGCTCGTGCCCAGGCACGAAGGCGACACGGCATGTGGAGAGCTCCCGGGCCACGCGGCGCAAGCCGCGGAACCCGTGGAGAAGAAGAACCCTTTTGCGGAATTGGCCAAGCTCAAGCGCGGCCAGTGAATCCAGGAGTAGGAAAATGGCTGTTCAGAAAAGTCGCGTGACCCCTTCCCGCCGTGGCCAGCGCCGTTCGCACGACGCGCTCCGTGGCGCGACCCTCTCGGTCGAGTCCAGCACCGGTGAGACCCACCGCCGGCACCACATCACGGCCGACGGCTTCTACCGCGGCAAGAAGATCCTCAACACCAAGCGGGACGACTGAGTCTTCATCCACCCGCGCGCGTCAGGCGCGGGTGACAGCATGACGGGGCCGGCCTCCGCTCATACGATGAACTCCACCGTCACCATCGCGCTGGACGCCATGGGCGGCGATCACGGGCTTTCCGTGACCGTGCCCGCGGCCGTCAACATGCTCGGCAAGCATCCTGAGCTCAAGCTGATCCTGGTCGGCCGCCAGGAGGCGCTCGAGCCCCTGGTGGCGCGCCATCGTGCCCGTCTCGGCGAGCGCCTCACCGTGCATCACGCCTCCGAGGAAGTGGGCAGCGACGAGCTGCCGTCGCTGGCGCTGCGCGGCAAGAAGGACTCCTCCATGCGCGTCGCCATCGACCTGGTGAAAGCCGGGCAGGCGCATGCCTGCGTGAGCGCCGGCAACACCGGCGCGCTCATGGCCACCGCGCGCTTCGTGCTCAAGACCGTGAGCGGCATCGACCGGCCCGCCATCTGCGCGCTGATCCCGTCCCATGGCGGTCACACCCACATGCTCGACCTCGGCGCCAACGCCGACTGCACGTCCGAGCAGCTGTTCCAGTTCGGGGTGATGGGCGCGGCGCTGGCGAGCGCGGTGTACAACATCAAGGAACCCCGCGTCGGCCTCCTCAACATCGGCGAGGAGGAGATCAAGGGCAACGAGAAGGTGAAGGAGGCGGCGCGCATGCTCACCGCCAGCCACCTCAACTACATCGGCTTCGTCGAGGGCGACGACATCTTCTCCCGAGACGTGGACGTGGTGGTGACCGACGGTTTCGTCGGCAACGTCTCGCTCAAGACCATGGAAGGCCTCGCCAAGATGATCAGCCAGATCATCCGCGAGGAGTTCCGCCGCAGCTATGTCACCAAGCTCCTGGCCATGGCGGCCATGCCGGTGCTGAAGATGGTGCGCAAGCGCCTCGATACCCGGCACTACAACGGCGCCAGCCTGCTGGGCCTGCGCGGCGTGGTGGTGAAGAGCCACGGCGGCGCCGACAGCGTGGGCTTCGCCGCCGCCATCCGCATCGCCATCCTCGAGGTCCAGAACCAGGTGCCCCAGCGCATCGGCAAACTGATGGAAGAACAATTGCCGCAACAGCCTCCGGCCGCGGCGGAGAACGCATGAAACAGATCTACGCGCGCATCGCAGGCACCGGCCGCTGCCTGCCGGACCGGGTCATGACCAATGCCGACCTGGAGAAGATCGTCGAGACCACCGACGAGTGGATCCGTTCGCGCACCGGCATCGAGCGCCGCCACATCGTGGCGGACGACGAGACCAACCTGGACCTGTGCGAGCGTGCCTCGCGCAAGGCCATGGAGATGGCGGGCGTAACCCCCGCCGACATCGACCTCGTCATCGTCGGCACCACCACGCCGGACCAGGTGTTCCCGAACATGGGCTGCTTGCTGCAGCGGCGGCTCGGCATCCACGGCCCCATGGCCTTGGGGCTTGAAGCCGCCTGCACCGGCTTCATGTACGGCCTCACCATCGCCGAGAAGTTCATCCGCACCGGGGCCGCCAGGCGCGCGCTGGTGGTGGGCGCCGAGACCCTCTCACGCATGGTGGACTGGAAGGACCGCAACACCTGCGTGCTGTTCGGCGACGGCGCCGGCGCCGTGGTGCTGGAGGCCTCCGACGAGCCCGGCATCCTCTCCACCCACGTGCATGCCGACGGCCAGTACGCGGACCTGCTGTATTTCCCCTCGGGTGTCTCGAAGATGCCCGAGAATTTCCATGCCCGCCGCGACTACATCCAGATGAAGGGCAACGAGGTGTTCAAGGTCGCCGTCACCAAGCTCGGCGAGGTGGCGCAGGAGGCCCTGGATGCCAATAACCTCAAGGGCGACGAGCTGGACTGGCTGGTGCCGCACCAGGCGAACCTGCGCATCATCGAGGGCACCGCGAAGAAACTGAAGCTGCCCATGGAGAGGGTGATCCTCACTCTCCAGGACCACGGCAACACCTCCAGCGCGTCAGTCCCGATGGCTCTCGACGTGGCAGTACGCGATGGGCGTATCAAGCGCGGCCAGAAGCTGCTGCTCGAGGCTTTCGGCGGTGGCTTCACCTGGGCTGCTGCTCTCGTCCGCTTTTAGTTAACCATTCCTGGCGCGCTTTCCAGCCCCGCCATCCCTGGCGGGTCGTTCACCGCATGCGGGGTTCACGGCACATGAAAAAAGGGAGGGCAGAGCCCTCCCTTTGCTTTGGGGCGGAGAGATCTCAGGGATTGCCGATGGCGGCGCTCACCGCAGAGATGTCGAAGCTGCCGAGGCCGGTGGTGAAGTCCCAGCCGGGGGTCGCGACGAAGAGGCCGTTGCCGCCCAGCACCACGTCGCGGAAACCGCGCACGCTGGAGAAGGGCAGCCCCGGGGTGCCGAGGGAATAGAGCACCGCGCCGGCATGGCCGAGTCCGTTGCCGTGGGCATTCTGGATGCGTGCCCAGGCGCCCAGCGACAACGGCGAGGACAGGCTGGTGCCGCCGTTGCTGGTGTCCGCGCCGCCGCTCACGAAGCCCGCGGGCGACAGCAGGAAGTCGGCGTCCATGGCCACGTCCGGCACGCCCTTGCCGCCGCCAAGCGCGGCGATGACTGCGTTCGCCGGGACAAAGGGAGCCTGCCAGGCGGGAGCCGGGGAGAAGAGGGCGGTGCCACCGCCACCCGCGTCCCAGGCGAGCTCGGAAGTGACGTTGAAATCCGCGTCCACCACCAGGGTGGTGCCGCCCGCGCCGACCACGTAGGTGTCGGACGCGGGGAATTCCACGGAGCCCTCGATGCCCGCCGGGACGCCGTTCGTGAGTCCGAGCACCGCGCAGGCGGAGCCGGAATCGCCGGTGGAGGCGAACACCGTCTGTCCCTGTGCCGCCGCCTGCTGGAAGATCTGGGCGTACAGCGGCGAGGAGCCGGTGACGAACTCGAGGACCTCACAGCCGCCGAAGGACGCGCTGCCCGCCTGCGCCCGGTCTTCGGTGACGAAGGCATTGAAGGCCGGGATGAGGTCGGTGTCGCTCAGGGAAGCCGCGTCGTACACGATGAGCTTCGCCACGTCGCCTGCGAGGCCCGTGGACTCCTGGGTGTCCATGTCCCATTCCACCGCGCCGCTGGTGTCGTCGCTGGCCGGCCCGACCTGCACGATCTCCACCGGCACCTGGGGCAGGCCGTACTCCGCCTCGAACTGGCGCAGGTCATTGGGCGAGGAGGGGTTGGCCGGGTCCGGCAGGATGCCGGCAAGGCTGCCTTCGGCGAAGATCGCGATGGTGGTGCCGGAGGCTGCCGGCACACTGCCGGCGTCGTAGATCTTCCAGAGGTTTTGCGGCGAGAGCGTCACCGGGATCTGCGGCAGGCTCAGGGGCGCGGCGGGCGCGGCCGCAGCGGCGGGCCACGACCCGAGCCGCGTGTGCAAGGTGTCGACGTTCTGCAGGCCCACGACCGAGAGCACCACGCTGCCCAGGTTGAAGGGGACCTGCGCGGTCTGGGTATTGGCGTAGACCGTGCGGCTCGGCGCGCCATTGGGTCCCGAGACCTGATACTGCCAGATGGGTGTGTTGAACGCCGCCTGTGCCGCGGCGGCGGTGCCATCGCCACTCACATACATGCCGTTGGCCGGCGCGGTGACGTGGGTGAAGCCCTTGCTGGCGAGGTAGGATTCCACCGCCTGCACCTGGGCCGCGGTGGGGCCGTGCGCGGAAGTGAACTCGGCGGGGGTGAGGAAATCGCCGTAGCTCGCGCTGCCAGGCGTGTTCACCGCGCTGATGGTGTTCGCAAGCTGCGCGGCATTGCGCAGCCTCAGGCCCACCACCACATGCAGCGGCGTGTTGGCCGGCAGGGGCCCCAGGGCCTGGGCGGTGATCGCGAGATCCGCGAGGCCGATGCCATGGGTGGCGGTGTTGCTCCACAGCAGCGTGGCGGAAGCCGGCGCCGCGAGGGCGGCTGAGAGCGCGCCGGCGGCGGCGAGGCCCAAGATGCGAAGACGGATACGCTTGTCCATGAGGTTCCTTCCTCCCTGTTGCCGGTTCCATCCGGCACCGCGCGCCACGGGATATGTCGAGCGGCAATCGGAATTGAATCTAGCAGCACGCCGGTGTGCGGCAATGGGGTAAACACCGGAGGTCGGGTTTGGATATACCTGAACGTAAAGAAAACGGGCGGCCGGGAGGCCGCCCGCATGTGCAGAAAATCAGGGCTTAGAGTTTGGGTGCGGCTTTCACTGTCACCGGGTCTCCCACCAGCAGGGTCGGGGCCCCGGCGGCGTAGGCGGTCTTGTTGTAGTCCGCCACGTCCTGCTGCAGGAGCGCGTTGAACTTCGCCAGCGCCTGGTCCAGCTTGGGCGTGAGTTCAGCGTCCAGGTCCGTCACAGACTGCAGCATGGGCTGCGGATCGCCCGACACGCCATAGAACAGGTATTGCAGCTGGGTGTCCAGCTTGGCGAGGTAGTGGATGTCGTCCTCCACCGCGTCCTTCTGCACCTCGGTGTTGTAGACCGACTCCTTCAGCTCCTTGAGCTTCTTGGAGAGGGCCTTGGCCTGGTCCACTGCACCCTTGTACTTGGCCTTGTCCGCGTCCTCCATGGCGTCCACCTTGCCGGTGAAGCCATTCAGGGAGCCTTGCATGGCGGTGAGGCGGTTCAGCATCTCGGCGTAGGCCGTGAGCTCGGAGCGGATCTTGAGGGCGAGGACGGTCTGCGCCTTCGCGTCTTCCGCCGCGTATTTCTGGTTCGGGTCGAAGCGCACCTGCACGGGAGCGGTCTCGGTCTTGCCGTTCACGGTGACCGCCACCTTGTATGTGCCGGGCAGCACCCGTGGGCCGAAGCCGCCGAAGAAGTCGCCGCCCTGGAAGGACTTCTCGAAGTCCAGCTTGGTGGGCGAGTCGTACTGCATGTTCCACACGAAGCGGTTCACGCCTTGCTTGGAGGGCCCATAGTGGGTGGCGATCACCGCGCCGGAGGCGTCGGTGAACACGAGCTTCACCGGGGTCTTCTCGTCGCTGTCGTCCTCGTCCTTGATCTCCTTCTTGAGCAGGTAGTCCACCACCACGCCGCTGGGCGCGTTCGGCGCGCTGTAGCCCACCTGGGTCTCGCCGCCCCGGTACCAGGTGACGAAGTGGGTGCCCGTGGCCGTGTCGAACAGGTGGAAGTCCTTGCCCGCCGCCTTCTCGTCGAGTTGCTCGAGCGGACGGGTGTCGTCGAACACGAACAGGCCGCGGCCGTGGGTCGCGACAGCGAGGTCGTGCTGCACGAACTTGACGTCGAACACCGGTACGGTGGGGAAGCCCGCCTTGAGCTGCTGCCAGTGACCGCCGGAGTCATGCGAGTACCACAGGCCGGTCATGTTGCCGAGCACCAGGAAGCCCTTGGTGTGGGGGCTCTCGCGCACCACCATCACAGGCTGGTCCGGCAGACCCTTGTCGATACGGCTCCAGCTCTTGCCGTAGTCCGTGGTGCGGTATACGTAGGCGTGCTTGTCGTCCAGCTCATGGCCGTCGAACGCCGCGTACGCGGTGCCCGCGTCGTAGGGCGAGATGCCGACCTGGTACACGCGCGTCCACTTGGGCGCTCCGGACGGCGTGGCGTCGTCCCAGCTCTTGCCGCCGTCGCGGGACACGTGCACCAGCCCGTCATCGGTCCCTACCCAGATCACCTGGGGATCCGTGGGCGCGAGGGTGATGGACAGGATGGTGTCGTAGCTCTCGGCGCCGGAGATGTCCTTGTTGATGGGGCCGCCCGAGAGGCCCTGCTTGCTCTTGTCGTTGCGGGTCAGGTCGCCCGAGATCGCGCTCCAGTGGATGCCGCCATCCGTGCTCTTGAACAGCACGTTGCCGCCCAGGTACACGGTGTTGGCGTCGCTCGGCGAGACGGCGATGGGCGAGGTCCAGTTGAAGCGGTACTTGGAGTCCGCCAGCGTCATGTCCGCCAGGAAGCCGGGACCGTGGAGGTAGGGCATCACGAACACAGTGCGCTTGTTCTTCACGTCGAAGCGGGTGATGGCCCCATCCTGAGAGTCCACGTACACCACGTCCGGGTCGCTGGGGGCGGGCACCGCGTACTCGCCGTCGCCGCCGGTCACGCTGTACCAGTCGTTGCCGTCCACCTGGCCGTTGGCGAGTGAGCTCGAGGGGCCGCACCAGGCGCTGTTGTCCTGCAGGCCGGCGCAGAGGGTATAGGGCTCGCGGCTGTCCGCCGCCACCATGTAGTCCTGCTCCAGCGCCATGCCGTCCAGGAAGCGCCAGCTATGGGAGCCGTCAAGGCTGAGGTATACGCCGCCGTCGTTGCCCTGGATGATGCGCTTGGGGTCGGCCGGGTCGATCCACAGGGCGTGGTGGTCCACGTGTACGCCGGAGTCGGCGTAATGCGCAGTCTTGCCGCCGTCCTTGGACTGCATCATGAAGAACGACAGGAAGTACACTTCGTCCGGATCATCCGGCGATACCACCATGCGCGAGAAGTAGAACGGGCGCACGTCCAGGTTGTAGCTGTCGTTGACCTTCGACCAGCTGTCGCCCATGTCGCTGGAGGACCACAGCAGGCCGTCGCCGCGCTTGGCCTCGATGATGGCGTAGACCCGGCTCGGGTCGCTGGGCGCCACAGTGACCGCGATGCGGCCGAGGGTGCCTTCCGGCAGGTCCTTGGTGAGCTTCTTCCAGGTGTCGCCGCCGTCCGTGGAGCGCCAGATGCCGCTCTCGGGACCGCCGTCCACCAGTTCCCAGGGATGGCGAACCGCCTGCCACATGCCGGCGAACAGCACCTTGGGGTTGGCGGGGGACATGCTGAGGTCGGAGGCGCCCGTGTGGTCGCTCACGTACAGCACCTTCTTCCAGGTCTTGCCGCCATCCACGGTCTTGTACACGCCGCGGTCCGGGTTCGCCGCCCAGGTGTGGCCGAGCGCGGCCACCCAGACGGTGTCGGGATCCTCGGGACTGACGATGACGCGGGAGATCTGGCCCACGTCCTTGAGACCCATGAGCTTCCAGGTCTTGCCCGCGTCCGGCGAGAAGTACACGCCAGCGCCATCGACGACGTCGTTGCGGATGTTCGCCTCACCGGTGCCTACCCACACGTAGTTGGGGTTGGAGGGCGCGAGCGCGATGGCGCCGATGGAGGAGGTGGCCTCGTGCTCGAACACGGCGTTCCAGCTCAGGCCGCCGTCGGTGGTCTTCCACACGCCGCCGCCACCACCACCCACGTAATAGATGCTGGGATTGCCCGGCACGCCCACCACAGCGGCGACGCGGCCGCCGGCACTGGCAGGCCCGAGGTTGCGGAACTTCAGGTTCTGGAAGGGATCGGGAGGCGTCCCGTCGTCGGCGGCATATACCGCCGTGCTGGCGAACAGGCAGGTGAGGGCGAGGAGCAGGAACCGGATGGACTTCTGCATGGACAGCCTCCGTTGCAGGAACGAAGGCCGCCCGCGGGGCGGGCGGCCGGATGCGGGATTATCCCATCCCTTAGGCCGTCCGCACGCCGAAAGTTCACCGGTTACAGGCTAGAAATACAGGCGCACCCGCAGCGCCGTGGTATTGGCCTGGTTGCTGTCGTGGGAGTAGCTGAACCCCACCGCCAGCCAGGAAGTGGCATCCACCAGTGCCCCCAGGCCCAGTTCGTTGCTGCCTTGGGCGAGGTAGTTGTGGGCGAGCCAGCCATCCACCTCCAGGAGCTTCCAGGCGCGGTGGCGCAGGCCCACCGCCAGGCGGTAGCCGTCGTCGGTGGTCACGCCGGTGCCCGTATCTGTCCGATGGTTGAGGTAGAGCAAATCCGTGAAGACGTCCGTGCTCTCGCCGATGCCGTCCTCGCCGGTGAAGCCGACCTCGTAGTCCTTGCGGGTGAGGCCGGCGCCGAGGTCGAGGCTGCCGTAGCCGGCGTGCAGCTGCACGCCGCTCAGGAACGTGTAGGACGCGTTGGCATAGGGGCCGCTCAGGTCGGCGCCGTACTGGGGCGAGACGCTCTGGCGGCCGAGCTCCACCCAGTCGTACTTGAAGTTGGGGGTGTCGGCCAGCGCCGGCAGCGGGGCCAGCAGCGCGCACAGCAACAGGGCAGTCAGTCTCACGTTCGTCCCCTTGTTCATGTTCAATGCACCATGGTGTTCATGTCGAAGATGGGCAGCAGCACGCCGAGCACGATGAGCAGCACCAGGAGGCCCATGGCGAGGATCAGCACCGGCTCGAACACGCCCACCAGCTTGGCGGTGAGCGCCTCGAGCTCACGCTCCTGGTGCTGGGCGGCGCGCTCCAGCATGCCCGGCAACTGGCCGCTGGTCTCGCCGCTGGCGATGAGGTGCACCGTGATGGGCGGGAACAGACGGCTCCTGAGCAACGCCTGGCTGATGGAGGAACCTTCGCGCACCCGCAGGCTCGCCTCCGCCACAGCCTCGCGCATGGGGATGTTCTCCACCACCTCGCCGGAGATGCGCAGCGCCTCCAGCACAGGCACGCCGGCGCCGGCAAGGATGCTCAAGGTGCGGGTGAAGCGCGCGGTGTTGAGGCCCCGTACCAGCCGGCCTATCAGCGGCAGCGTGAGCTTGCGGCCGTCCCAGCGCTTGCGCACCTCGGGGCTGCGGAACATGTACACCAGCGCGACGAAGCCGAGCCCCAGCGCGATCACGAGATAGATGCCGTCGTGACGCAGGAAGTCGGAGATCGCGATCAGGATGCGGGTGAGGATCGGCAGCACCTTGCCGGACTGCACGTACACGGCGGTGATCTTGGGCACCACGTAGGTCATGAGGAAGGCGACGATCAAGAGCGCCGCCGAGGTCAGGATGATGGGGTAGAGCATGGCCAGGCCGATCTTCTGGCGCAGCACCTGCCTGCCTTCCGCGTAGTCCGCCAGGCGCTCAAGTACCCCATCCAGGTGTCCGGAATGCTCGCCGGCCGCGACGGTGGAGCGGAAGATCTCCGGGAACACGTGCGGGAACTGGCCGAGGCCCTGGGCCAGGGTATGCCCCTCCATCACGCGGGCGCGCACCGCGAGCAGCATGCTCTTGAGGCGCGGCTTCTCGGACTGTTCGGAGGCTGCCAGCAGCGCTTCCTCCACCGGCAGCGCGGAGCGCACCAGGGTGGCGAGCTGGCGGGTGACGAGGGCGAGGTCCGAGGCGCTGACGCCGCGGCGGCTGCCGAAGCCGCTGGACTCGCGGGTCTCACGGGCGGCGGCTTCGTTGACCTCGAGAGGCGTCAGGCCCTGCTCGCGCAGCTGCTGGCGCACCTGGCGCGGCGTGTCGCCTTCCAGCACGCCCTTCTTCTCGCGGCCCTGGTTGTCGAGTGCGATGTAGACGAATGCGCCCATGTCAGCCCTCGCGGGTCACGCGCAGCACTTCCTCGACGCTGGTGAGGCCGGCCAGCACCAGGCGCTTGCCGTCGTCGCGGATGCTGGGGGTGAGCGTGCGGGCGTGCTTCTCCAGCGCCTGCTCGCCGCTGCCGTCGTGGATCATGGAGCGCATCTCCTCATCCACCATCACGAACTCGTAGATGCCGGTGCGGCCCCGGTAGCCGGTGCGTTTGCAGAGCTCGCAGCCGACCGGCTTGTAGAGGGTCGGCGGCTTCGACTTCGGCAGGTCGAACACCTTGATCTCGCGCTCGCCCGCCGTGTAAGGCTGCTTGCAGTCGGGACAGAGCAGGCGCACCAGGCGCTGCGCCAGCATGCCCAGCAGGGAGGAGGAGAGCAGGAAGGGCTCCACGCCCATGTCGCGCAGGCGCGTCACCGCGCCCACGGCGGTGTTGGTGTGCAGCGTCGAGAGCACCAGGTGGCCGGTGAGGCTCGCCTGCACCGCGATCTCGGCGGTCTCCAGGTCGCGGATCTCTCCCACCATCACCACGTCCGGGTCCTGGCGCAGGATCGCGCGCAGCCCGCGCGCGAAGGTCATGTCCACGCGCGCGTTCACCTGGGTCTGGCCGATGCCGTCGATGTAGTACTCGATGGGGTCCTCGACGGTCATGATGTTGCGGCTGCGGTCGTTGAGCCGCGCCAGCGAGGCATAGAGGGTGGTGGTCTTGCCGGAACCGGTGGGGCCCGTCACCAGGATGATGCCGTGGGGCTTGTGGATGACCTCGTTGATGAGGTCGCGGGTCTTGGCCTCCATCCCCAGGTGTTCGAGGTCCAGGCGGCCCGCCTGCTTGTCGAGCAGTCGCAGCACCACGCGTTCGCCGTGGCCGGAGGGGATGGTGGAGACGCGCACGTCCACCGCGCGTCCCGCGATGCGGATCGAGATGCGGCCGTCCTGGGGCAGGCGCTTCTCGGCGATATCGAGCTTGGCCATGACCTTGATGCGCGACACCACCAGCGGCGCCACGCCGAGCTTGCGCTCCAGCACCACCCGGAGCACGCCATCCACGCGGAAGCGCACCACCAGGCGGTTCTCGAAGGGCTCGATGTGGATGTCGGAGCCGTTCTCCTTCACCGCCTCGGTGAGGAGCGCGTTGATGAGGCGGATGATGGGCGCATCGTCCTCGCTCTCGACCAGGTCCTCCGGCTCCGGCAGCGCTTGGGCGATGCTGTCGAGATCCAGGCTGCCATCCAGGTCGTCCATCACCATTGCGCTGCCGCTCTGGCCCTCGTAGGCCAGCTGCAGCAGCGTGTCGAACTCGCCGCGGGATACCTCGCGCAAGCGTAGCGGCAGGCCCAGCACGCGGCGGGCCTCGATGAGTGCCTCAGGGTTCACATCCCCCCGATGCACCAGCAGCGCCTGTCCGTCCTCGATGCCCTCCACCAGGAGGCCGTGGCGCTTGGCGAAGGAGAAGGGGATGCGCTGCGGCGACGCCGCGGCGTGGTCCGCGACGGGCTCAGGGATTGCCGGGATGGGATTCATCAGAGCCACTGGCCGGCTGGGTGGAGGCGGCCGGCGCCGGTGTCGCGTTAGTCGCCGCCTGCGGCGCGGCGGCCTGAGGCGGCACGGACGCGGGAGCGGGCGGGCGCGTGGAAGCCGCGGGTGCGGGAGC
>DASVOS010000015.1 GCA_036383255.1 Gammaproteobacteria bacterium
GTCAATATCGGCGGCATCACCACCAACGGTATCGACCTGGCGACCCACTACAAGCTGCCCTCGACCTCCGTGGGCGACTTCAAGGTGGGCCTGGATTGGACGTTCCTGCGCAGCTTCGTGCAGGTCGTGCCGAACAGCGCCTCTGCCACCGGCTTCACTCCCACGGAGCTAGCCGGCAGCACGACGGCGTTCGGCGGGTTCCCGAAGCAGAAGGCGAACCTGAGCCTCAACTGGAACTACGGCGACTTCACCGCGGTGTGGAATGTGCAGTACATCTACTCCATGACCGAGGGTTGCCCGAAGGCCGGCTTCACCGGCGGCCTCTGCTCCAACCTGGGGACCTCGGCCGGCACGTCGTCGAACTACATCGGCAAGACGGTCTATCACGACTGGCAGTTCGGCTACCACCTGGACGGCTGGAATACCGACCTCACGTTCGGTATCCGGAACGTCTTCGATAAGCAGCCGCCGACCGCGCTGACGGCGTTCGCCAACAGCTTCCTGCCGGCGTTCTACCGTGTGCCTGGCCGCGAGTTCTACGGCCGTGTCACAGTGAAGTTCTAAGCGATCGGACCCAGGTGAGACTGAGCGGCCCCCATATGGGGGCCGCTTTTTTTTGCGTCTCGCTTTTAAAGCTGCTGCGCTCGGGATGGCTGCGTTGCGCTTCGGACTCGCAGTCGGTCATGCACATAAGAGTGCACTCCCTCCTGCGCGCCTTGCGCGCCTTGCCCTCCCTTCGCTCGCGACGCTTTAAAAAGCGAGCCGAAAGAGAAGGAAGAAACGGGAGGGGGGTTGGCCTCAGTTAATTCGCTTGTCGCCGGCCTTTTTCCAGCTGGTCAGGAGGGCGTGGATCTCGCGCTTGTAGGTGCAGCCGGAGGTGGCGCTCTCCTCGCCGGCAAGCAGGAAGTCGTAGAACGCGCCCATGGAGCGCACCTCGCGGACCTGCTCCAGGTTCACGATGGTGGAGCGGTGGATGCGCAGGAACGGCAGGCCGGTGAGCTTCTCCTCCATCTGCGAGATGCGGTCGCTGGTGTGGATCACCTCGCCGGTGGTCATGTGGATGTTCACGTAGTCACGGTCGGCGCGGATGCAGCGCATGTGGGTGGTGGACAGGAAGCGCACGCGCCGCCCGATCTTCACCGGCACCCGCTCCGAGCGGGCCACCGGCGCCGGTTGTGGGCGCGTGTTGCCCAGGTTCTTCATCAGCAGGTCGATGTCCACGCGGCCCTCGGCGCGCTGGTCGCGTTCCACGAAGGCGCGGATACGGCCCAGCGCCGCCTCGAAGCGGCCGGCATCGAAGGGTTTGAGCAGGTAGTCGATGGCGTCCACCTCGAAGGCCTTCACCGCGTAGTGATCGTAGGCGGTCGTCATGACCGTGTAGGGGCGCTTGGCCGGGGGGACCCGGCCCATCATCTGCATGCCGTCCAGGTGCGGCATCTGCACGTCCAGGAACAGCGCGTCCGGCGTGAGCGTCTCCAGCTTGCCGAGGGCGTCGCGGCCATCGCCGCACTCGCCCACGATCTCGAAGTCGGGGTGGGACCCGAGGAAGGCGCGGATCTTGCTGCGGGCGAAGGGTTCGTCGTCGACCACCAGGACACGGATCATGGCTGGATCCTCCGGCTAGGGAATGGGGTTCGTCGGCCGCCTCGGCCGACGAATGGGGCAAGACTGCCAGAGCCCCCTGGATGGCTCCAGGTGGACGGATGGCCGCGGATAGGCCCGTTTACGGGGTCTAGGAGGCCTTTAAGAGGGTGGAAGCGGCCGGGGACGGGATGAAAGCATCCAGGGAGGGTTTTTCAGTCACCGCGCCGGGTGCGCTGCTCGAGGATGCGGCGCACGTTGCCGCGGTAAGTGGAGCCGGAGACGAAGCGACTGCCGTCGGCCATCTGGAACTCGTAGTCGCCGTGCTTCTTGGGCTTCATCTCCCGCACGTGGTCCAGGTTCACCAGTACCGAGCGGTGGATGCGCACGAAGCCTGCGTCGGCGACCTGGTCCTCGATGTCCTTCATGCGCTCGCGGATGCGCAGCTCCTCGCCCTGCAGCACGAGTTTGAGGTAGTCGCCCTCGGATTCCACGTACAGGATGGCGCCGGCGTCCAGCGGGCGGATCGCGGTGCCCACCTTCACCAGGATGCGGGCCTTGCCGAGGCGCTTGTCCAGGAGGGAAGCGAGCTGGCTGAGGTGCCGGTCGAGGCCCTCACCCTGCGCCGGGGCGCCGCCGGTCTCGCTGATGAGGCGGCGGGCCCGCCCCAGGGCGCGCTCGAAGCGGCTGGCGTCGAAGGGCTTGAGCAGGTAGTCCACCGCCTCCACCTCGAAGGCCTGGGCCGCGTACTCGCTGTAGGCGGTGGTGAAGATGATGTAGGGCGGACGATCCTTGCCGAGCACGTCCAGCAGCTCGAAGCCGCCGAGCTCCGGCATCTGGATGTCCAGGAACACGAGGTCAGGGCGCTCGCGGCGGATCGCCGCCACCGCCTCCAGGCCGTTCTGGCAGACTCCGGCGAGCTCCAGGTCCGGTGCGCCCTTGATGAGCGCCGCGAGCTTCAGGCGTGCGTGGGGCTCGTCGTCGATGATCATCACCCGGATCACGCTATGTCTCCCCTGGCTCGTGCATGGGTTTCCGCCGCCAGTATAACGGGCGCCGACGCGCCTCAGACGCCCGCCACTTCCTGGTACGGCACGCTGATGCGGGTAGACCAGCGGTCGCCCGGCAGCGCCTGGGAGGAGAGCGTGAAGTCGCCACCGTAGATCGCCACCAGGCGCTCGCGCACGTTGGTCAGGCCGATGCCGTGCTTGCGGTCCGGGCTCACCGGCGAGGCATCCGCGCGGAAGTCATTGCTCACCTCCAGTACCAGGGTGTCGCCACCGCGCTTGGCCTCGACGACCACGCAGTTGCTGCCGGCGCTGTTGGAGATGCCGTACTTGATGGCGTTCTCGATCAGGGGCTGCAGGATCAGGCTCGGCACACGCCCGCCGAGGCTCGCGTCGTCGATGCGGAAGCGCGTCTCCAGCCGGTCCTCGAAGCGGGTCTCCTCGATCGCGAGGTAGCGGCGCGCGTAGTCCAGCTCCTCGCGCACGCTGGCGAACTCACGCTGGCCCTCGCGCAGCGAGATGCGCAGCACGTCGCTGAAGTCGGCCAGCAGCTTGTCGGCGCGGCGCGGGTCCACCAGCAGCAGCGAGGAGATGGTGTGCAGGCTGTTGAACAGGAAGTGCGGGTTGAGCTGGCCGCGCAGGGTGTCGAGGCGTGCGTTGAGCCAGCGCGCGTACAGCTCGGAAGCGCGGATGCGTTCGTTCTCGAGGTCGAGGCGGGTGTCGATGCCGAGCAGGATGAACAGGCCCAGCAGGTACACCATGAAATTCACCAGCGCCATGGCGAGCCAGGGCGCCGGAGCGAACACTGCCTGCCAGAAATCGCCATAGTGCGTGCCGCCAGCATTGATGTCGCCGGCAACGACGTAGAACCCTATGAACAGCGCAACCCGGGGTACCGAGGCGAACACCAGGCTCAGGGCCAGCTGCGCGAGGCCGGCGAGCAGGGTGTTGGACACGACGCGTGAGACCCGCATCGCAGCCATGTAGCAGAGGATCAGCACCGGCAGCAGCAGCACGTGCTCCATGATCCGGGGCCCGATGACCTGCCGCCAGCGGTCCACGCCGTCTGCCGCGTACAGGCCCGTCGTGAGCACCAGCTCCCAGGCCAGGTCGAAGGTCCACAGGAGCAGCGTCACGCCGATCAACAGCATGCTGCGGTTGAGGCTGCGCATGGGCGGCAGGCGCGTGAACAGGCTGGGCAAACGGGCGGCTCCCGGGGGGCGTCTGGCGCGAAAATAGCAGAAGTCCCAGGGGGACGGACAGGCGCGGCGCCAAGGCCGCCTTTCCCGCGCCGGGCAAGGCCAAATCCACGTTGAAGGTTGCGCCGCGAGCCGCGGATTCAGCGGTCGTCAGTAGCCCAGTCGGCCGGGTGATGGTCGTAGCGGATGAAGGGACCGTGAGGCTTGGCCAGGTGGCAGGCGGCGTGCTTGTACTCCAGCAGCGTGCCCTGGTGGCCATTGGGGCAAGTGATGAAGTCGCTGTCCCTGAGACGGTAGAAGACCCGTGCCGGCACTTCCACCCGCTGCGGCGGGTCGCACAGGTGGCAGCACACGGCGGCGTCGTGCAGCATCACCCGGTGGCTGGAGGGATCCCTGGTCATGGCCCGCTTCTTATAGGTTTCTGTGGACATGGCCAGTCTAGGGAGCGCGGGGGCAGGGGGCAGTCAGACGTGGCCTACACGCGCTGTCAGTGCGTGCGTACGCGGCCCAGGGCGGACAGGTGCCTGGACGGGGTGTAATATCCCAAGGACGTCAACTTGTGGCCGGGGGATCGAGACGATGAACACCGTGATCATGGACGTGGACGTGCACATGACCTGCCCGGGCTGCGGCAAGGCCATGACCAAGAAGCTGCGCTGGCTCGAGACCAACCCGACCTTCAAGTGCGAAGGTTGCGGCAAGCAGCACGAGAAGTACGGCGACCAGCTGATCCGGGTGCGTCACGAGCTCAACTTGGCCGACGATTCCGAGCGGATGACCAAGCAGTACAAGATCAACCTCTAGGCTCGTCGCATGCGAAGAGCGGGCGGGCAGGAGCCCGCCCAGTGTTTTGTGCGCGGCAGGAAGCGCAGCACAAAACCCCGGCTTTCAATCAATTCACGGCGTGTCGCTGAGGCGCACGTAGCTCCGCTCTCCGGTGGCAGCGTCGTAATAGACTTCCATCAGCGCCCCGGTCTCCGGGTCGATGAACCGCTCGCCGGTGGGCACGCCCTTCGCGGCGTGGGGCGCCTGCGCCGGCTTGTAGCGCCAGCGCTCGAACACGAGGCCGAGGGTCAGCACGCTGCCGTTCACCAGCAGCCAGAACGCCGCCGGCCAGAGTCCCGTGGCGAGGGTGAACAGGCCCAGCACCAGGCAGCCCACCGCGACGAAGAACAGCAGCTTGCGCAGCATCAGGCCTTCTCGAGGCTGACGGCGGTGCCGTAGGCCACGATCTCGCTCATCACCTGGCCGATCTCCGAGGAATCGAAGCGCATCATCACGATGCCGTTCGCGCCCATGGCCTGGGCGTTCGCCACCATGCGGTCCACTGCGTGGCGGCGCGCCTCTTCCAGGAGCTGGGTGTACTCGGTGATCTCGCCGCCGACGATGGAGCGCAGGCCGGCCATGATGTTGCCGCCGAGGCCGCGGCTCCTGACCACCACGCCGAACACCTGGCCCTTCACTTCCTTGACCCTGTAACCCGTGACGTTCTCGGTGGTGACCACGAGCATGGCTGATCTCTCCGGTGCTGCGGGCGGCGCCCGCGTATCGGGAGATTCTACGCCGGGGTTCAGGCCTCCGGGGCGGGTTCCGGCTTGGCCCGGGTGGAGCCGAAATAGAGGATCAGGCACACCGCCGCCACGATGGTGCCGCCGGCCAGCGCGATGCGCGGCGTGAGCGGCTCGCCCGCCATGGCCCAGCCCAGCAGCACCGCGATCACCGGGTTCACGAACGCATAGGTGGAGGCGCGCGCCGGGGTGGTGACCTTGAGCAGCCACACGTAGGCGGAGAAGCCCAGCACCGAGCCGAACACGATGAGGTAGCCCAAGGCCAGCAGCGACTTGGGCGTGAAGGCGGCGACGTGCAGCGCCGCGCCCTCGCCGCTGGCGAGGCCCACCAGCCAGCACAGCACGCCGCCGGCGATCATCTCCATGCCGATGCCGAGGAAGGTGGAGGAGGGCAGCGGCGCGCGGTGCGCGTAGAGCGAGCCCATGGCCCAGGAGAACGTGGCCGCCAGCAGCACCCAGATGCCGGTGGGGTCCACGTGGTCGGGCGCCTGACCGCCGGACGGGAACACCAGGATCATGAGGCCCACCACGCCGAGCGCGAGGCCCGCCAGCACCGAGAGGCGCGGCGCAGAACCCTTCTCCAGCGCGTTCAGCAGCACCATCCAGAACGGCACCGCCGCGACCATCAGCGCGGTGATGCCGGAGGGGACGGTCTGCTCCGCCACCGACACCAGGCCGTTGCCGCCGAGCAGCAGGAGGCCGCCCAGGAGCGTGGCGCTGCGCCAGTGCACGCGGGTGGGCTTGGGCTCGCCGCGCAGGCGGAACAGGACGTAGAGCAGGAAGCCCGCGATCAGGTGGCGGGTGCCCGCCATCAGGAACGGCGGCATGCTCGCCACCGCGAAGCGGATGCCGAGATAGGTGGAGCCCCACAAGGTGTAGACCGCGGCGAAACCGAGGGCGATGCGGGTGGGAGAAGCGTGGCGGTGGTCGGCGGACATGCAGCTGACAGGACCGGGCCCGGAGCGGGCCTATTCCTGCTCCTTGATGGGCAGTTCGGAGGTCTCCTTGATGCTCTCCAGCACCACGGTGCTGCGGGTGGAGACGATCCCGCGGATCTTGCCGAAGCGCTCGCGCAGCAGGCGGCTCAGGTCCTCGGTGTCGGCGGCGCGTGCCTTGAGCAGGATGCAGTCCTCGCCCGCGACGTAGTGCACCTCCAGCACCTCCGGAAACTTGGCGAGCTGGCGCACCACCTCCATCACCTCGGCGCGCTCCTGGGTGCGCACCGCCACGAAGGCCGCCAGCCCCAGGCCCACCGCTTTCGGCGCCAGGCGGGCCGTATAGCCCTGTACGACACCCTGTTTCTCCAGGCGCCGGATGCGCTCCAGCACGGCCGAGGGGACGAGACCTACCTGGCGGGCGATCTCGGCGTTCGCTGTGCGGGCATCGGCCTGGAGGATGGCGAGGATGCGGCGGTCGATGGCATCGAGCATTCGATATTTTCGTGCCGCCGACGAACAATTGTCAATTTACTGGCATAAAAACAGACGATTATTCGTTTATTTAGCTCAACTTATTGAAAATCAAGAGGTTTTCTTGTCCTGCAAGCGCACCCACACCCAGTAGATGGGCAGTCCCGCCAGGATGAGGCCGAGGTTGATGGCGGTGATGAGCGGTGCGTCCCGGAACAGCTCGTAGTACGTGTCGCCGATCACCAGCAGCGTGCCCAGCACGAACAGCACCGGCACCACGGGGTAGCCCCACACCCGGTAGGGTCGCGCGAGATCCGGCTGGCGGCGGCGAAGGATGAACAGGCCGACGACCGAGAGCGCCAGGAACGGCCAGATGCCGAGCACGTAGGCCTCGGCGAGGTCGAGGAAGTCCCGGCAGAACACAAACACGATGGCGAGCGCCCAGCTGAACACGATGGCCACATGGGGCGTCTGGAAGCGCGGGTGGATCTTGCCCACCGACCTGAAGAACAGGCCGTCCTCGGCCATGGCGTAGAACACCCGCGGGTCCGAGAGGATGCTGCCGTTCATGGAACCGAAGGTGGAGACCATCACCAGCGCCACGATCACCACGGCCGCGCCGGAGCCCAGCACCGCCGTCACCGCATCGCTGGCCACCGCCTTGGAGGCGGCGAGCTGCTCGAAGGGCAACGACACGGCGAAGGCCGCGTTCATGGTGAGGTAGACCGCGAGCGTCACCAGCGTGCCCATGATGAGCGCCTTGGGCAGGCTCTTCTGCGGGTCCTTCATCTCGCCCGAGAGAGCAGTGAGGTTGGCCCAGCCGTCGTAGGCCCACAGCGTGGCGATGAGCGCCACGCCCACGCCGCCCCACAGCACGCCGCCGGAAGCGACGCCGGCGAGCGTCGCGCCCGGGTGGGGCGCAGCAGCGAACAGCGCCACCGCGAGGCCGGCGAGGCCGATGAGCTTCGCGCCGGTGGAGAGGTTCTGCACCCAGGCGCCGAGGCCCACCGAGTAGTAGCTCACGCCCGAGAGCAGCGTGATGAGCGAGGCGGCCACCAGTTTCACCTGGAACGCGTTGAACTCCACCGCGCTGCCGAAGTAGCTGGCGAAGGTCACCGCCTGGGCGGCCCAGGAGTTGGGCGTGGTGACGAGCCACATCCAGCCGAACATGAAGGCCAGCGGCTTGCCGAAGGATTCCCGCAGGTACACGTAGGGGCCGCCCGCGTCCGGGAAGGCGGCGGCGAGCTCGGCCACCGAGAGCGCGCCGAACAGGGAGATGAGGCCGCCCAGCACCCACACCAGCGCGATGCCGGTGAGGCTGCCGGTGTCCGCCGCCACCGGCGCCGGCACCTTGTAGATGCCGCTGCCGATGATGACGCCCACCACCACGGCGGCACCGGTCCAGGCGCCGAGTTTGCGCGGCAGGCCGCGGGAGTCTGCGGGGGTATGCATGGATTGAGCCTAGCGGATAGTGAGTCGTGGGGATAGCGGTTATCCGACTAGGACCGCCGCGGCCCGCCGGAATTCCCTGGCGGGAGCGGATATAGTGGATGTCCCGTCCAGGCCCTTCGAAGGAGCCGCCATGAACTACCTCGGCATCTTCCTCGCCGCCGTCGCCATGTTCGCCCTGGGTTCCGTCTGGTACTCGCCGGTGCTGTTCGCCAAGGCGTGGGTGCGCGAGTCCGGCGGAGATCCCGCCTACAAGCCCACGGGCAAGGAGATGGGCCGCACCTTCGGCGGCACCTTCCTGCTGCTCCTGGTGGCGGCCGCGGTGCTGGACTGGGTGATGCAGAACAGCGCCGCCGCGGGCGAGGGCCTGAGCCATGGCCTCACGGTCGGCTTATTGGGCGCGGTCATCGCCGTCGCCATGACCGGCATCAACTACCTGTTCGAGCGCAAGAGCCTCACGCTCTTCCTCATCAACGCCGGCTACGACGTCATCGGCTTCTGCATCATGGGCGCGGTGCTGGCACTGGCGTGATGGACGGCGCGGCGCGTCTCGCCGAGTGGTGCCGGCCGCGCCGGCACCTCGTCGTGCTCACCGGCGCCGGCTGCAGCACCGACTCCGGCATCTCCGATTACCGCGACGAGGCCGGCAACTGGAAGCGCAAGCCGCCGGTGCAGCAGCGCGACTTCGTGGCGAGCCATGCGGTGCGCCAACGCTATTGGGCGAGGAGCCTCCTGGGCTGGCGCCACTTCGCCCGTGCCCGGCCCAACGCCGCCCACGCGGCGCTCGCGGACATGGAGCGGCGCGGGCACGTGGCGCATCTCATCACCCAGAACGTGGACGGCCTGCACCAGCAGGCCGGCAGCCGCGCGGTCACCGACCTGCACGGCCGGCTCGACGAGGTGGCCTGCCTAGCCTGCGGTGCGCGCATCCCGCGCACGGTGTTGCAGCAGGAACTCGAGGCGCGCAACTTGGCCTGGACCCAGCTGAGCGCCAGCCACGCACCGGACGGCGACGCGGACCTCGAAGGGCGCGACTTCTCCGGTTTCGAGGTGCCGGCCTGCGCGCGCTGCGGCGGCGTGCTCAAGCCCGCGGTGGTGTTCTTCGGCGATGCGATCCCGCCGGCGGACACCCGCGCCGCTGCCGAGCAGGTGCAGCGGGCCGACGCGCTGCTGGTGGTCGGCTCCTCGCTCATGGTCTGGTCCGGCTACCGGCTGGTCCGGGCGGCGGCTGAAGCCGGCACGCCGGTGGCGGCGGTGAACCTCGGCGCGACCCGCGCCGACGCGCTACTGGAGTTCAGGCTCGCCGCCCCCTGCAGCACCACTCTCGCCGCACTGGCGGGGACGCTCGCCGCGTGACACTCGCGGGCCGTTGCCACTGCGGCAACCTCACGCTCGAGTTCGAGACCGCGCTCGATCCCTCGGTGCTGCCATTGCGTGCCTGCCAGTGCTCCTTCTGCCGCGCCCACGGCGTCATCAGCACCTCCGATCCCTCCGGCCGCGTGAGCGTCAGCGCCGGGGATGCTTCCTTGGTCCAGAAGTACCGGTTCGGCCTGCGGATCACCGACTTCATCCTGTGCCGACGCTGCGGCGTGTACCTCCTGGCAGTCGCGGAGATGGACGGCGGCCGCTACGCGGTGCTGAACGCGAATGCCCTGGACGAGCGTGAGCGCCTGACCTCGCCGCCCCGGCCCATGGACTATGACGGCGAGGACGCAGCCTCCCGCCGCGCCCGGCGGGTGGCCCGCTGGACCCCGGTGGCCCGCCTGCAGGGCCTGCCCTGAGCTGTTTCCATATGCCTACTTGCCGCCCCCTGGAGGCATCCTCCGGTATGCTTGGTACATAACGAAAGAGACGCCGCCCCGGGGAGGGTGGCCGCAAAGGAACCGGTTTGCGCCCAGTCTTACAAGGAGTCGTAGCAGCCCTGTCGAGGCGGAGCGGCGCGCGCGCGCGCTTCACCGCGGCGCTGCTATTGTCCTGCTGCGCCGCCGCCGCGCTCGCGGACGAACCCGTCGAATCCATGGATGCCTGCCCGCTGCCGGATGCCTCGGTGCCCGAGCGCTGGGAGGGCGAGCACCTGTGGCAGGTCCTGGAGCAGGACGGCTACGAGATCAAGGACATCAAGATCACCGTGGACGGGGTGTTCGACCTCAGCGACCGGAAGGAGAACACCTGGTACGGCCGCACCGCCAACGCGCTGCACATCAACACCCACGACCACGTCATCCGCGACGAGCTGCTGATCCGGCCCGGGCAGACCGTGGACGCGCGCCGCATCTACGAGAGCGAGCGGCGCCTGCGCGCGCTGCCCTACCTGCGCTTCGCCGACATCAAGCCCGCCGGCTGCATCGGCCACTCGGTGGTGGTGGAGGCGCACGTGAAGGACGCCTGGTCGCTGAAGTTCGACCTGAACTTCGCCCACGTGGGCGGCCAGAGCAGCCTGGGGGCCTCGTTCGAGGACGTGGACTTCCTCGGCACCGGCAAGACGCTCGCGGTCGGCCACCAGAGCGACGTGCAGCGCAGCCGCAACCAGGTCAGCTACAAGGACCCCGCGGTGTGGGGCAGCCGCTGGACCTTCGCCACCACCTACGCCCACCTCTCCGACGGCTTCACCCGCGCGCTCGATTTCAGCCAGCCGTTCTACGAGGACCAGGCACCCTGGTCGGCGACGCTGCATTACCTGGACCAGCAGCAGAACCTCAATTTCTACGAGAACTCGCAGGTGGCCTGGCGCGCGCCGGACATCAGCCAGGACTTCGAGCTTGGGTCCATGTGGCTGCTCGGCTGGGACGGCGAGAGCGGCAGCGGCACCCGCGCCGGCGTGAGCTACATCAACCAGGACATCCGCTACGGCGCGCTGCAGCAGTTCCCGCCCAACGCGCTGGCCCGGCCGACCCTCATGCCGCGGCGCTACGTCGGCTTCGCCGGCGACTTCGAATACTTCGAGGACCACTTCGCGAGCTTCACCGACCTCGCGCTGATCGGGCGTACCGAGGACTACAACCTCGGTTGGGACCACAAGGCCAGGCTCGGCTACTTCAGCGAGCAGCTGGGCAGCCGCGTGCCGGCCTGGCTCTACGACCTGACCGCCAGCTACGGCGGCACGCCCTCGGAGGCGAGTCTGCTCCTGGCGAGCGGCGAGCTGCGCGGCCGCCACCAGCAGGGACGCGAGCAGGGCGGCTTCGCGCAGCTGGCGTTCACGCTCTACAACCAGAGCCTGCCGCGCCAGACCCTGGTGCTGCACGGCGAGGCCGGCTTCGGCCTGCGCGCGGACCCGGAGGACCTGCAGTACCTGGGAGGCGTGCAGGGCATGCCGGGCTATCCGAACTACTACCTGATCGGGGACCGCCGCTGGCAGGGTCACGTCGCGGACCGTTACTTCAGCGACGCCTACCTGCTGAACATCTTCCGGGTGGGGTTCGAAGTGTACGGCGATTTCGGGCAGATCCGCCGGCTGGGCGGCGCCGGCTGGAGCCGCACGCTCATCGACGGCGGCATCGCGCTGCGCCTCGGCGACGTGCGCAGCGCCTACGGCGGCGTGATCTACGTGACCTATGCCTGGCCGCTGGTGAAGCTGCCGGGCGCCACCGAGCGCCAGTTCGTCATCGGCAACCTGATCGACTTTTAAAGTCTTCGCAGAGATCGAGAAGAATGAGGAGCGGTGCAGGGGTCCGCGGCACGCCGCGGACGCCCGTGCAGGGATGCACGGGCTGGGCTGTGAGCGGTCAGGAGTTGTGCTCGTCTGCGAGCACAACGTGAGCCAGCGCATCCATGTCCTCGGCGCGGCCCACGTAGCGCGCCGGCAGCTTGGGGAACGCGCTCACCAGCGACACCAGCAGCGCGGCGAAGTAGGGGATGGACTGGATGAGCAGCACCGCCACCCATACCTTCAGGTCCAGCATCACAGTGCCCACCTCCAGGTAGACGGCGAACGCCGCCAGCCACAACCCCAGCATCAGCAGGATCTCCTCGCGGCTGTCGGCCAGCGCCTGCAGCCAGGCGTGGCTGGCCACGCGCTTGGGGGTGCGGAAGAACGGCTGGTCGCGGGTGAACAGGCCCTGCATCACCGCGAGGCCGATGGTGTGGCTGAGCGCGAGGCCCGCCACCGCCGCCGCCAGGGTCTGGCGCGGGCTGGCGCCCACCCGCGTGCTGTAGAGGTGCAGCAACTTGAGGATCTTGAACACGAACAGCGCCAGCGGCAGCGCCGAGAAGATCATGAGCGGCGGATCGATGACTTGGGGGAACGCGGCCATGCCCAGAGACCAGCCGACCGCCGCCAGGTTGAAGACGAGGTTGAAGCCGTCCGAGAGCCAGGGCAGCCAGCCGGCCAGGAAGTGGTAGCGCTGGCCGAGCGAGAGCTTGCTGCGGCCGAGCAGCGGGCGCAGGTGATGCTTGAGTATCTGCACCGCGCCGTAGGCCCAGCGGAAGCGCTGTTTCTTGTAGTCCAGCAGCGTGTCCGGCATGAGGCCGCCGCCGTAGCTCCTCGGGATGTAGGCCGCCTCCAGGCCCGCCTCGAACACCTTGAGGCCGAGCTCGGCGTCCTCGGTGATGCTCCACTCCGACCAGCCGCCCACCTCCTCCAGCACCGCGCGGCGGATCATGGTCATGGTGCCGTGCTGGATGATGGCGTTGCGCTCGTTGCGCGTGATCATGCCGATGTAGAAGAAGCCGCGGTACTCGGCGTGGCACATGGCCTTGAACGCGTTCTCGCCCGCGTCGCGGTAGTCCTGCGGCGCCTGCACCACGCCCATGCGCAGGTTGCGGAACAGCGGCGCCAGGTCGCGCAGCCAGCGCGGGTCCACCACGTAGTCGCTGTCGATGACCGCGATGATCTCGGCCTCGGCGGCGGTGTGCTTCAGCGCGAAGTTGAGCGCGCCGGCCTTGAAGCCGGCCAGCGGGGCGACGTGGAAGAAGCGGAAGCGGGCGCCGAGCCGCGCGCAATGCGCCTGCACCGGCTTCCAGGTGGCCTCGTCCGGCGTGTTGTTGTCGATGACCAGCACCTCGAAGCGCGGGTAGTCGAGGCGGGCGAGCGCATCCAGCGTCTCCTTCAGCATCTGCGGCGGCTCGTCGTAGGCCGGCACATGGATGGAGACCAGCGGCAGGTCCATGTCCGCGGACCTCAGCGGCTCGAATGCGCGCCGGCGCACGGTGACCCAGTGGGCCTCGGCCCACTCGTGGGTCTCGGCCAGCAGCACCAATAGCACCCCTGCCATGCCCACGAACAGCAGCAGCCCCACCGCGACGTTGGTGACCGTCAGGTACTGCTGGGTGTAGTCGTAGAACACCCACACCAGCGTGGTGGTGGCGGTGTACACCACCACCGCGATGAAGCTGCGCCCGCGCTTCTGCAGGGTCCGGCTGCGGCCGAAGATCAGCATCACCAGCACCATGGAGATCAAGACCGAGAACCCGGCCAGCATGGGCCACTCGGGGATGCGCACGATGGGCCTGCGCATGGCGAACTTCTGCTGGCGGTTCACGTCCCACACGCCCCAGTAGGCGCCCACCGCGCCCTCGCTCTGCTCCTTCCAGGGCTGGTCGAAGGCCTCCATGATGCGGTAGGTCCACTCGCGGCGCTGCGCGAGGTCGATGAAGCGGCGCAGGAACATGGCCTCGTTGGCGGGTGAGGCCACGGCGGCATGGCGGGTGCGGCCGTAGGAGGGCCAGCCCACCTCGTCGATGATGATGGGCTTGTCCGGGTAGCGCTTCTCCAGGTCCTGCATGCGGTCGTCGATGTACTCGACCGCCTGCTCCACGTCCACGCCCTCCCAGTACGGCAGCATGTGCACCGCCATGAAGTCCACGTGGTCCACGAGCTCCGGATGCAGCATCCAGGTGCTCCAGGTCTCGGCGGTACCCACCGGCTGGCGCACGGAGCCGCGCACCTGGTCCAGATACTTGATGAGGTCTTCGGTGGGCAGGATTCCGGTGAGCACCACCTCGTTGCCCACGATCACCTGCTTCACGTCGCGGTAGTGGTTGGCGACGTCGATGAGCTTGGCGACCTGTGCTGCGCTCTTCTCCTGGTCGGAGTCCACCCAGGCACCCAGCATCACCTTCATGCCGTAGGGTGCGGCGAGGCGCGGGATGTCGACCAGGCTGCCCTCCATGGTGTAGGTGCGGATGGAGTCGGTCTTGCCGCTCAGGAGCTTCAAGTCCGCGTCGATCTCGGCCTCGGTGGGGAAGACGTGGTTGATCTGGTCCTCGCCGGCGCGGTAGGGCGAGAACGCGAAGCCCTGGATGCGCTCCGGCCACAGCGGCTCGTGGTCCGGCTGGTTGAACCAGGCCCACGCGCTCACCGTGATGGCGGCGACCGAGGCGGCGATGACGATGTTGGCGGCGCGCATGGGGTTCAGGCGTGGTGCGCGTCGAGCAGCTCGCGCGTGTCGGGACGCACGCCGCGCCAGAGCTGGAAGGCCTCCGCGGCCTGCTCCACCAGCATGCCCCAGCCGTCGAACACGCGGGCGGCGCCCTCGCGCTCGGCCCACAGCATGAACACGGTGGGGCGTTCGGCGTAGAACAGGTCGTAGCACACGGCGCTCGGGTCCAGGCAGTCGTGCGGCACCGGCGGCATCTCGCCGCTCATGCTGGCGGAGGTGGCGTTCAGCACCAGGTGGAAGGTGCCGCGGATCGCGTCGTAGCCGCCGCCGCGCACGCCGTGCATGACGTGGCGCTCGGCGAGCCGCTCGGCCCGCTCCGGGTTGCGGTTCGCGATGTGCACCAGCGCCGGCTTCTCCTCCAAGAGCGCCGTGAGCACGCCGCGCGCGGCGCCCCCGGCGCCCAGCAGCAGTACGCGCTTGCCCTTCAGGGTCATGTGGCGGTTGAGCTTGAGGTCGCGCACCAGCCCCGCGCCGTCGGTGTTGTCGCCCAGCAGGGTGCCGTCCTCGCGCACCGCCAGGGTGTTGATGGCGCGCGCCTTCTTGGCCCGGGCGGTCAGCTCATGACAGAGCGCGAACGCCTCCTCCTTGAACGGCAGCGTCACCGAGAGGCCCTTGCCGCCGCCGGCGAGGAAGCCGCGCAGCGCGGCGGCGAAACCGTGGGGCGGCGCCTCGATGCGGCTGTACTCGAGGCGCTGGCCGGTCTGGCGCGCGAAGGCGGCGTGGATGCCCGGCGAGAGGCTGTGCTCCACGGGGTGGCCGATGATGGCGTAGCGGTCGGAAGCGTGGGACGACATGGGCTTGGGCTTACGCGCCTTCCTTGATCCAGCCGGCGGCGCGCTTGGCGAAGTAGGTGAGGATGCCGTCGGCGCCGGCGCGCTTGATGGCGGTGAGGGACTCGAGCGCACAGGCGCGTTCGTCCAGCCAGCCGTTCCGGGCCGCGGCCATCAGCATCGCATACTCGCCGCTCACCTGGTACACGAAGGTGGGCGCGCCGAACGCGTCCTTCACGCGGCGCACGATGTCGAGGTAGGGCAGGCCTGGCTTCACCATCACCATGTCGGCGCCCTCGGCGAGGTCGAGTTCCACCTCGCGCAGCGCCTCGTCGCTGTTGGCGACATCCATCTGGTAGGTGTGCTTGTCGCCCTTGCCGAGGCTCTTGGCGGAGCCCACGGCGTCGCGGAACGGGCCGTAGAAGCTGGAGGCGTACTTCGCGGAGTAAGCGAGGATGCGGGTGTTGACGTGGCCCTTGGCTTCCAGCGCTTCGCGGATCGCGCCGACCCGGCCATCCATCATGTCCGAGGGTGCCACCACGTCGGCGCCGGCCTCGGCGTGGGAGAGTGCCTGGCGCACCAGCGCCTCCACGCTCTTGTCGTTGAGCACGTAGCCCTCGGTGTCCACGATGCCGTCCTGGCCGTGGGTGGTGAAGGGATCCAGCGCCACGTCGGTGATGACGCCGAGTTCGGGGAAACGTTTCTTCAGTGCGCGGGCCGCCTCCTGGGCGAGGCCCTTCTTGTTCCAGGCCTCGGCCGCGTCCAAGGACTTCTTCGCGGCCGGCGTCACCGGGAACAGCGCGAGCGCGGGGATGCCGAGCTTCATGCAGTCTTCCGCTTCCTTCAGCAGGAGGTCCACGCTGACGCGCTCGATGCCGGGCATGGAGGCGATGGCCTCGCGCTTGCCCTTGCCCTCGATCACGAACACGGGATAGATGAAGTCCTCCGCCGCGAGGCGCGTCTCGCGCATGAGCCTGCGTGAGAAGCCGTCGCGGCGCATGCGACGCGGGCGGATGGCGGGATAGCCGCCGCGGGGCCGGGACGGGGTCTTCAAGGGATCTGGCTCCTGACCTGCACGGACGGGTGGAAGGCTGCAAAATCGGGCTAAATAGGGTAAAACAAACCCGCCGGATGAGCCAGTTAACCCGTTCGAACTAGAAGGTTACAAAGCCTCATGCCCGCCGTTCCCGCCGACCTCAAGGACCGCAACCGGCAGCTCACCGACCTGCTGCATGCCTGCGCCCAGGGCCGCCAGGCGGCCTTCCAGGAGCTCTACCGGCAGGTCTCCCCGCAACTTTTCGCCGTGCTGCTGCGTATCTTGAAGCGCAGGGACCTGGCCGAGGAGGCCCTGCAGGACGCCCTCCTGAGCGTGTGGCGCAACGCCGGCAGCTACGCCGCCGACAAGGGCGCGCCCATGACCTGGCTCGTGTCCATCTGCCGTTACCGGGCCCTGGACATGCTGCGCCGCGAGAAGCGCGAGGTGTCCCTGGAGACCGACGCGGACGGGGACGAGGACGGCGCCCTCTCGGCGCTGGCCGGCGTCCAGGAGGACCCGGTGAACGTGAGCCGCGCCGAGGAACGCCGGCTGGAGGAATGCATGGGTCGCCTGAACGACGGACAACAGCGCAGCGTGCGGCTCGCCTATGTCGACGGCTGCACCCATGAGGAGATCGCCCTGCGGGTGGGTTCGCCCGTGGGCACGGTTAAGAGCTGGGTGCGGCGCGGGCTCGAGAGCCTGAAGCGCTGCCTGGAAGCGGCATGAGATACGAGGGCACCAAGCTCCATACCCTTCTGGCGGGCGAGTACGTGCTGGGCCTCCTGCGCGGTCCCGCGCGCCGGCGCTTCGAGCGCCTGATGATGGAGAGCCGGGCGCTCGCCGCTGAGGTCGTGCAGTGGGAGAGCCATTTCGCGAGCCTCGCGCTCAGCCTGGAGCCCGTGGAGCCGCCGGGCTACCTGCTATGGCGGCTGATGGGCCGGGTGCGCGCCGAGTCGCGGCCGCGGAGCGAACGCCTGCGCAACACCTTCTGGCGCACCTGGGCGGTGGCCGCGACCCTCCTGCTGGCGGTCATCGTGGTGACCGAGCGCTACGCGCCGCCGGTCGAGGCCAAGCCCGCCGAGTTCGCGCTCATGTCCGACGCCAAGGGCGGACCGCTCTGGCTCATCAGCGTGCATCCGGAGGCCCAGCGCATCGACCTCAAGGCGCTCGCCGTCAACACCCCGCCGGAGGGCAAGTCCTATGAGCTGTGGATGCTGCCCGAGAGCGGCAACCCGGTGCCCATGGGCCTCATGAACGAGACCGGCCTCGCCAGCAAGACTCTGCCGCCCGGGTTCTTCCGCCGCCTGGCCGCCTCCAAGGGCCTGGCCATCTCCCTGGAGCCCAAGGGCGGCTCCCCCACCGGGCTGCCCACCGGACCCGTGCTGTGGGTCGCGCCGCTGGTGTCCGGCTGATGTCCGACGAGCGTAATAAATCCCCGGACGGGCAGGTCTCTGCAGGCATGGGTACGCATCAGCACCGCTTCGACATGCTGGCGCGCGCGCAGGTGCCGGGCCTCTACCGTTATGCCTACTGGCTCTGTCGCGATCGCGCCCTGGCCGAGGACCTGGTGCAGGAGACCCTGTTGCGCGCCTGGAAGTCCCTGGACTCCCTGCGCGAGGAGGCCGCCGCCCGGCGCTGGCTGATAACGATATTGCGGAACGAGTTCATGCGAGAGCTATCCAAACGCCGTGACACGGTGGCCATAGACGACCTGCCGCTGGTGGACCCCACGGCCAACGTGGGCGGCAGCGACACCGACCTGCAGGACGTGCGCCGCGCCATGTGGAAGCTCACCCCCGAATACCGTGAGCCCCTGGCGCTGCAGGTGCTGATGGGCTGCACCACCCAGGAGATCGCCGACGCGCTCGGCCTCACCCAGGGCACCGTGCTCACGCGCCTGCACCGGGCGCGCAACCAGTTGCGCGAGCTGCTCGGCCTCACCGGCGCGGCGCTGGGGGAGGGCGTGGCA
Source organism: Gammaproteobacteria bacterium (assembly GCA_036383255.1). NCBI lineage: Bacteria > Pseudomonadati > Pseudomonadota > Gammaproteobacteria > Gammaproteobacteria bacterium. The sequence continues at coordinate 18,366 of DASVOS010000015.1, forward strand.
TGAGCGCATCCCTGACCTGCCTCGACGTGCGCCGCATCGCCGGCGCCGAGCCGCAGCGGCGCGACGAGGGCATCGCCGCGCACCTCAAGGACTGCGCCGCCTGCGCCGCTTTCGTGCGCGACATGCAGGCCCTGGACGCGCGCCTGGAGGCGGCGTTCAAGGTGCCGGTGCCGGAGGGCCTGGAGGCGCGCATCGCGCTGGATGGCAGCCTCAAGAACCACGGCCGCCCCTGGCGGCCCTGGCTCGCCGCCGCGGCGAGCCTGGCCATGGTGAGCGTGCTCGCCACCTTCGCCTGGCGCCACGTGCATCCGGCGGACGCGGCGCTGGCCGCGGCGGTGGTCCAGCACATAGAGAACCCCGAGGAACTGCCGGCCATCGCCCCGGACCGCGGACTGCTGCACGATGCAGCCTATGTCGAGGGTGTGATGCAGAAGGCCGGCGCCGGCATGCAGGGCGGCATGCAGGACGTGACCTACGCCCAGACCTGCCTGTTCCGCGGCGAGCGGGTGGCGCACCTGGTGGTGCAGGGCGCCCACGGTCCCGTGACCGTGATGCTGCTGCGCCACATCCACGTGGACCGCACGGTGCCGGTGGATGAGGGCGGCTTCCACGGCGTGATCGTGCCGGCGGGCAAGGGCAGCATCGCGATCGTGACCAACAACGCGACGCCGGTGCAGCCCATGGAGCAGGAGCTCGCTTCTCGCGTGGAATGGACTCTCTAGCCATCGCCGTATAATGGAGGCCCTTCCCCGGGTCTCCTTATGAAACTCATAGACAGAATCCTGGTGGCCTCCCTGCACGCCAAGGCCGTCACCTCGCCGCGCCTGCGCACCCACCACAACCTCCATCCCAGCCACGAGGACCCGATCCAGCGCATGTGCATGGCCATGGAGCCGCGCACCTACGTGCGCCCGCACCGCCATCCGGACAAGTGGGAGCTCCTGCTCATCGTGAGCGGCGACATGCTGGTGCTCTACTTCGACGATCATGGCAAGGTCACCGCCGTGACCCGCCTAAAGGCAGGCGGCGAGACCCTGGGATTGGAGACGCCCGCCGGCACCTGGCACGGCATCGTGACCCTCGCCCCCTCCACCGTGGTGTTCGAGTGCAAGCGGGGCCCCTATGTGCCCACGGAGGAGAAGGATTTCGCGGCCTGGGCACCCGCCGAGGGCCATGCCCGCTGCGCCGAGTTCGAACGCTGGTTCAAGGACGCGAGAGTGGGGGATGTAGCTCCGGATTACCGCAAGTGAAGCCCCAACACGCGGATGGCAAGGCCAGATGCCATTGGGCTCCCGCGGATGATCCCTTATATACGGCCTACCACGACAAGGAGTGGGGCGTGCCGGTGCGTGACGACCGGCGCCTGTTCGAGTTCCTGCTGCTGGAGGGCGCCCAGGCGGGCCTCTCCTGGTCCACCATCCTGCACAAGCGGGAGAACTACCGGAGAGCCTTCGGCCGTTTCGATCCCAGGAAGGTGGCGAAGTTCGGCAAGCGCGACGTGGCGCGGCTGCTCAAGGACCCCGGCATAGTACGCAACCGCCTCAAGATCGAGAGCGCCATCTCCAATGCCCAGGCTTTCCTCGCGGTGAAGGAAGAGTTCGGCACTTTCGACAAGTACATCTGGTCCTTCGTGGGCGGCAAGCCGAAGCGCAACCGCTGGCGCGGCAAGATCCCCGCCACCACCCGCGAGTCCGACGCCATGAGCAAGGATTTGAAAAAGCGCGGCTTCCGCTTCGTGGGCTCGACCATCTGCTATGCATTCATGCAGGCGACAGGCATGGTGGATGATCACCGGGTCAGCTGCTTCAGGCACGGCAAGCGCCGGTGACACCCCTCGCCATCGTCTGCTTCGCCTTGCTGGGCGGATTCCTCGGCGGCATCATCGGCGCCCTCACGGGCCTGGGGGGAGGCATCATCGTGGTGCCGCTGCTCACTCTGGTGCTGCACCTGCCCATCACCGAGGCGGTGGGCGTGAGCCTGTTCGGCGTCATCGCCATCTCCGTGGGAGCCGCGCCGCGTTTCGTGGGCACGGGCCTCTCCAACGTCAGGGTGGCGCTGTTCCTGCAGATGGCCGCCTCCGCCGGCGCGCTCCTCGGCGCCCTGGTTTCCCATGACGTGCCCGCCCGGGCACTGTTCACGGTGTTCGGCCTCGTCATGCTCTATAACGCCGTCGCCTCCCTCATCCCTTCCAGGAAGGCCGATGGCATAGCCGCCAGTTCGCCCCTTGCCCGGCGCCTCAAGCTCGGCGGCCGCTACCAGGAAGGCGGGGAGTGGAAGAACTATGAGGTGACGAGCGTGCTGCCCGCCTTCGGCATCATGCTGGGCGCCGGCGTGCTCTCGGCGCTGCTCGGGATCGGTTCCGGCGTGTTCAAGGTGCTGGCCATGGACCGGCTCATGCGCCTGCCTTACAAGGTATCCACCGCCACCTCCAACTTCATGATCGGCATCACTGCCGCCACCAGCGCGGGCTACTACCTCGCCCACGGCGACGTGCCGCCGCTCGTGGCCGCGCCGGTGGTGCTGGGGACCCTGAGCGGTGCCTACCTGGGTGGCCACTGGATGAAGCGGCTGCCCGTGGCGCAGCTCAGGCGCCTGTTCGCCGTGGTGCTCATGGCGGTGGCGCTGGAGATGCTCTATAAGGGCCTGCGGCCATGAGCGAGAAGCTGGAGGCCCAACGCCAGGCCGTCACCCGCTGGATCCTGCGCGCGAGCATCGGCCTCGTGGTGCTGTGCATCCTCGTCGGCCTGGAGCTGCTGCTGTTCCGCGGCGGTGCCTATTTCCCCACCCCGCCTTCAGGCTCGTTGCCGGCCATCGCGCGCTCCGCCTGGCGCGGGATGCTCGGCATGCGGCCCAGCGGCTGGTTCGATGCGGCGCTGCTGGTGGTGCTGCTCACGCCCCTTGCGCGGCTGCTGTCCGGCGTGGTCGCCAATGCACGTGCGCGGGACTGGCTCTATGTTTTCATCGGCGTCGTGGTGGTGGCGCTGGTGTCAGTGGGGCTCATCGCGGGTCAGGCTGGAATCTGATCAAGAGAGCGGGGTTCCGCCCCCGCACGACGGGCCCCTTTTCTTTGCTCGCCCAAAGAAAAGGGGCGAAAAGAAAGGGCGCGCCGGATGCCGGCCCGAAGTGGGCTTCCCTGCGCGCTTCCTTCGCTGCGGAGCTCCACACACGGCACATCCCTGTGCCGCGTGTGGAGGCTCGCCGTCCTGGCTTCGCCCCTTCGGGCTATCCTTGCTCAGTCCAGTGCTCGGCGACATCCATGGGGTTCGAAGACCGTTTTGCTTACTGAGATAGAATCGTGTCGATGCGCAAGAACATAATAAAATGGCTTGGACTGGTAGTGGGGATTCCTATCCTCATTGTCTTGTTTGTGTTTTTAAGTCCGGTGATTCTTCTTGTATTAGCAAAAGAATTTTTGCTTTCGTTCTGGATTCATGCACTTTTGAAAATAAAGTGGCCTGCCAATAAATGGATTCTCGTCTCTTACACTGAAAGCGAACATTGGTCTCAGTATCTAGAGACGGAAATAATTCCTCGTCTAGGCGATGCCTGTGTTGTTATCAATCGTTCTCGACCAGATTGGAAGCAAAAATACCCAATCGAGGCAAAAGCCATAAAAGTCTGGGGGAAAAACAGGCAATACAATCCCATGATTGTTTTAGTGCCTAAGGTGGGGCGTGTAAAAATTTTTCGTTTATTCGAAGAATTCAAAGCGAAGAAGCATGGAAAGTCCGGTCCGCTCGAGGCGAAGATTTCCGAAATCTTAGAACTCGCCAGCGATTAGTTACGAGCGAATATCCTGGACGGATCCTTGAATGCCTTGAACTCAAGGGCGTTGCCGCTGGGATCCTTGAAGAACATGGTGGCCTGCTCCCCCACCTGGCCCTTGAAGCGGATGCCGGGCTCGATGATGAACTTCACCTTGCCCCTGAGCCGATCCGCCAGCTTCTCCCAGTCGTCCCATCCCAATATCACGCCGAAGTGGCGCACCGGCACGTCCTCTCCATCCACCTTGTTGGTGGCGGCCGCGGCTTCCTTCGGCGCGAGATGCGCCACGATCTGGTGCCCATAGAGATCGAAGTCGATCCACTCGCCGGACTCGCGGCCCGTGGGGCAACCCAGGAGTCCCGCATAGAAGCGGCGGGCCTCTTCGAGGTCGTGCACCGGGAAGGCCAGGTGGAAGGGCTGTATCGCGGTCATACCCAATCCCTCACCACCAGGAATTTCTCATACAGTTCCGCTTCTTTCGAGCCGGCTTCCGGTTTCCAGCCATACTCCCAGCGCACTTCCGGCGGGAGCGACATGAGGATGGACTCGGTGCGGCCGCCGGATTGCAGGCCGAACAGGGTGCCCCGGTCCCACACCAGGTTGAACTCCACGTAGCGGCCGCGGCGGTAGAGCTGGAACTGCCTTTCCCGCTCGCCGTACTGCGTGTCCCTGCGCTTCTCCACGATGGGCAGATACCCTTTCAGGAAGTGGTCGCCCACGCCGCGGGTGAAGGCGAAGGAGCGCTCGAAGCCCTCGGCGTTCAGGTCGTCGAAGAAGAGCCCGCCGACGCCGCGCGGCTCGTTACGGTGCTTGAGGAAGAAGTACTCGTCGCACCACTTCTTGTAGCGGGCATAGGCCTCGGCGCCGAAGGAGGAGTCGCAGGCGGCCTTGGCGTTGGCGTGCCAGTGGCGCGCGTCCTCCTCGAAGCCGTAATAGGGGGTGAGGTCGAAGCCGCCGCCGAACCACCACACCGTGTCGGCGCCGTCCTTCGGCGCCGAGAAGAAGCGCACGTTCATGTGCACCGTGGGCACGTAGGGGTTCCAGGGGTGCAGCACCAGGGAGACGCCGAGTGCCCGCCAGGCACGGCCCGCGAGTTCGGGCCGGTGGGCGGTGGCGGAGGGTGGCAGTTGCTTGCCGTGCACGTCCGAGAAGTTGACGCCGGCTTGTTCGAAAAGCCCTCCATGCCTCAGCACGCGGCTCTCGCCGCCGCCGCCTTCGGGACGCGGCCAGGTCTCCTTCCGGAAACGGCCCTTACCGTCCGCCTGTTCGAGGGCGGAGGTGATCTGGTCCTGCAGGGAACGGAAGTAGCTCTCGACGGCCTGGATGTCCATGCCGCTATGGTATCAGCCGGCGCGCAGTACCTTTCCAGTGAGCGCTTCGCGGATCTCCGTGGGCTTGGCGAGGCCGCCCACGGGGCCGGGCAGCACCGCGTCCACGCGGGCACCGAACTGCGCGCGCACCGCGAGCGCCGTGCGGGCCGGCGGCAGGCCGCTCTTGTTCGCGCTAGTGGACACCAGCGCCATGCCCGCGGTCTCGCACAGGGCGGAGGCGATGGGATGGGCCGTGACACGCACCGCGAGGGTGGCGCGGCCGCCCGAGAGCCAGTCCGGCAGCGCTTCCGCCGCCGGCACCACCCAGGTGACGGGCCCGGGCCAGCTGGCCGCGAGCTTCTGCCGCACGTCGGCGGGCAGCGGCGCCATGAACGGCGTGAGCTGCTCCATGCGGGAGGCGATGAGGATGAGCCCCTTGGCGGCGTCGCGCTGCTTGAGCTCGAAGATGCGCGCCACTGCCCGGTACTCGAGGGGATCGCAGCCCAAGCCGTAGACCGCCTCGGTGGGGTAGGCGACCACGCCGCCGGACTTCACCGTCTCAACTGCGCGGCGAAGGGGCCAGGCGGCGGGCTTCATGGGCTCAGGCTGGGGCCGCCGTCTCTTCCGGCGGCGGGGCGAGCTCCGGCGCGGGCTCCGCGAAGCCGCATTCCTTGCGCGGACACACGCGCTCGGTGCCCTTGCGCTTGGTGGTCTTCACCGTGAGGATCGGCCAGCCGCACTGCGGGCAGGGCTGCGCGAGCGGCAGGTTCCACACCGCGTACTTGCAGTCCGGATAGCGGGCGCAGGAGTAGAACACCTTGCCGTAGCGCGACTTGCGCTTGAGCATGGTGGCCTGCTTGCACTCGGGGCACTCGACGCCGGTGTCGGCCGGCTTCTCCAGAGGCTCGATGTGCTTGCAGTTCGGGTAGCCGGAGCAGCCGATGAACTTGCCGTAGCGGCCACGGCGGATGATGAGATCCGAGTTGCACTTCGGGCACTGGCGGCCCTCGATCTTCTGCGGCTGGGCGGCCTGCTCGGCGGTCTCGTCCAGGTTGCGGGTGTAGTCGCAGTCCGGGTAGCCGGTGCAGCCGATGAAGCGGCCGCGGCGTCCCAAGCGGATCGAGAGCGGCTTGCTGCACTTGGGGCAGGCCTCGTCCAGGGCTTCGGTGGTCACGTCCTTGCGCGAGACGTTCTCTTCCTTGTGGTCCACGAGCTTCTTGAACGGGTCCCAGAACTCGTGCATCACCGGCACCCACTCCTTCTCGCCGCGGGCCACGGCGTCCAGCTCGTCCTCCATGAGGGCGGTGAAACCGTAGTCCACGTACTGGGTGAAGTGCTCGGTGAGGAACTTGGCCACCACGCGACCCACGTCGGTGGGCTTGAAGCGCTTGCGGTCCATCTCCACGTACTCGCGCGCCTGCAGCGTCGAGATAATGGTGGCGTAGGTGGAGGGGCGGCCGATGCCGAACTCCTCCAGGGCCTTCACCAGGCTCGCTTCCGAGAAGCGCGGCGGCGGCTCGGTGAAGTGCTGGTCGCACTGGATGCCCTTGAGGGTGATGCTCTCGCCCTCCACGAGCGGCGGGAGCATGTGCTCCTCGTCGTCCTCGGCGGGAGCCGCGGCCGCGGCCGGGGCGTCGTCCTTGCCTTCCTGGTACACGGCCATGAAGCCCGGCACCACCAGTACCGAGCCTGAGGCCCGGAACAGGCTGTCGCCGCCGGCATCGAGGTCTGCGCTCACGGTGTCGAACACCGCCTGCTCCATCTGGCAGGCGATGGTGCGCTTCCAGATGAGCTCGTAGAGCTTGCGCTGCTCGTCGGTGAGCTTGCCCTGGATCTCCTCCGGCGCCCGGGCGGCGGAGGTGGGACGCACGGCCTCGTGGGCTTCCTGGGCGTTCTTCGATTTGGTCTTGTAGACGCGCGGTTCCGGCGGCAGGTGGTCCTTGCCGAAGCGCTTCTCGATCACGTCGCGGATCTCGGCTACCGCCTCCGCGGCGAGATTCACTGAGTCGGTGCGCATGTAGGAGATGAGGCCGACCTGGCCCTCGCCGGTGAGGTCGATGCCTTCATAGAGCTGCTGGGCGATGCGCATGGTGCGCTGGGCGCCGTAGCCCAGCTTGCGCGAGGCCTCCTGCTGGAGGGTCGACGTGGTGAAGGGCGCGGCCGGGTTACGGCGGCGCTGCTTCTTCTCGACGCTGGCGACCTTGAGCTTGCCGCCCGAGGACTTCAGCAGCGCCTTCTCGGCGCCCTTGGCCGACTTCTCGTCGCGGAAGCTGAACTGCTCGACCTTGGTGCCCTGGAACTGCCAGAGGCGCGGGGCGAAAGGCGTGCCGTTCTTCTCGGCCTGGCCGAGCAGGGTCCAGTACTCCTCGCTCTTGAACTTGTCGATCTCGTCCTCGCGCTCGCAGATGAGGCGCAGCGCCGGCGACTGCACGCGGCCGGCGGACAGGCCGCGGCGGATCTTCTTCCAGAGGAGCGGCGAGAGGTTGAAGCCCACCAGGTAATCCAGGGCGCGGCGCGCCTGCTGGGCGTACACCAGGTCCTTGGACAGCGGGCGCGGGTGTGCGACCGCGTCCGAGACCGCGCGCTGGGTGATCTCGTGGAACACCACGCGGTGCACGTCCTTGTCCTTGAGCAGGCCCTTCTCCTTCAGGATCTCGGTGAGATGCCAGGAGATGGCCTCGCCCTCGCGGTCCGGGTCGGTCGCGAGATAGAGCGCGCCGGCCTTCTTGATGGCCTTGGCGATCGCATCCACGTGCTTCTCGTTGCGTTCGATGAGCTGGTACTTCATCGTGAAGTCGCTGGCCGGGTCGACCGCGCCCTCCTTCGGTACGAGGTCGCGCACGTGGCCGTACGAGGCCAGCACCTCGAAGCCCTTGCCCAGGTACTTCTTGATGGTCTTGGCCTTCGCGGGGGATTCGACGATGACGAGGTTTGCACTCATATATATACAGCAATACTACAAAAGGTTTTCGGGACGCAAGTTCGGGGCTTGCACATGTATCCCCGGAGACGCATCCAGGGATGGGTTTAGCGGACGAAACTCCGCGCTCCGTTCCGCATAAAGCAAACCCGGCGAGTAGCCGGGTGAGGTATGGAACCTGTTCTTCGCCGGGGCTTTTGACCCCGGCGAAGGCCGCATTCTACATGGCTTGGCGGGTTTTTCACCCATCAGTGCATCACGCCCATGGACTCGTCGAACACCAGCTCCTCCATGCGGGCGTAGGCGTCTTCCTGGCCGGGGCGGTTGAACAGCACCATCAGGATGATCCACTTCACCTGCTCCAGGTCGATCTCCGCGCCGTCCAGGGCCATGATGCGGTCGATCACCACCTCGCGCTGGGCCGCCTCCAGGATGCCGATGTTCTCCAGGTACTGGATGAAGCCGCGGCACTCCACGCTGAGCTTCTCCAGCTCCTGCGCCGCGTACACCCGCAGCGCGTCGCGCTGGGTGATGGGCGGCTCGCTGTCCGGCGGGTTGCGCGCCAGGTTCTCAAGCCAGTCGAAGGCGCGGTTGATCTCGTGCTTGGCGAAGCCGGCTTCCTCCAGCTCCACCGTCAGGGTCTCGCGATCGGCTTCCGTCTCGTTGTCGTCGTCATCCAGGTAGTTCTCGAACAGGTACATGAGCACGTCGAGTACGTTTTCCTTCATCATGACGTCACGACCTCTTGTTCACGCGGGAATATCTGCCGCCCGGAGAGGCTTCCACGTGTCCCTGAAGCTCGAGCATCAGGAGCATGGAGGAAACCACATCAGGCGTCAAACCGGTGCGTTCGACCAGGGCATCCACCGAGGTGGGGGCGTAGTCGAGGGAATTCAACAGCAGCTTGTACTCCGGGTCCTCCGGCGCGGCGTCGCCCGCGGCCTCCGGGACCTGCGCGCCGGAGGCGGCGCCCAGCGTGTCCGCTAGGCCGGGCCCCAGCAGCGGAGCCAGTTCCTCGAGGATGTCGGCGGCGGATTCGACGAGCTTGGCGCCGTCCCGCAGCAGGCGATGGCAGCCGCGGGCCATGGGATTGTGGATGGAGCCCGGGATCGCGAACACCTCGCGGCCCTGTTCGCTGGCGAGCCGCGCGGTGATGAGCGAGCCGCTCTGCTTCGCCGCCTCCACCACCAGCGTGCCCACCGCGAGGCCGCTGATGATGCGGTTGCGGCGCGGGAAATGCGTGGGCAAGGGCGGCGTGCCGGGCGGGAACTCGCTGACCACCACGCCCTTGGCCGCGACCTCCTCGGCGAGCTCGCGGTTGCGGGGCGGATAGGGACGGTCGAGACCCGTGCCCCACACCGCCACCGTGGGACCGGCCTTGAGCGCGCCCTTGTGGCTGGCCGCGTCGATGCCGAGCGCCATGCCGCTCGTGATCACGAGGCCGCAGCGGGTGAGGTACTCGGCGAACTCCTCGGCGTTGCGCCGGCCCTCCACGCTGGGATTGCGGCTGCCCACCATGGCGAGCTGCGGAGCGGACAGCAGCGCCGCATCGCCGCGCAGGAACAGCGCGAACGGCGGGTCCGGTATCTGCTTGAGCAGGGGCGGGTAGGCGGGGTCGGTGACGGTGAGCAGCCGCGCGCCGGAACGCTGTATCCAGTTGAGGTCCTGCTCGGCCGCGGCGCGGTCAGGGGCGCGCAGCCAGGCGCGGGTCTCGGGGTGCAGTTGGAGGGAGGCGGGCAGGTCTTTGGAGGTGAAGCATCCCGCCGCGCTGCCGCAGTGCTGCAGCAGCCGGAGAGCGCCGGCGGAGCCGAGCCGCGGGGCGCGGATCAGCGCGAGCCAGTCCAGGGCATCCTGTGGGTCTATCGCCTTCCCCTCAGGTGGGCCGACCCCGCGTATTGATGGCGGGCCCGGCGTTCATGAACCCGTCTTAGCGCGTCCCTACTCTCGCATCATCCGGCCGGCGGTTCAAGGATTGCCGACCAGATCCTCGACGTGGATCTCGTGGCTGGCCTGCATCACCAGCGCGTAGCTCGCGCGGTCGAAGCTGCGGAACACCATCAGGATGCCGGTGCGCTCGGTGGGCAGGGTCACGCTGCTGCTGCTGAAGAACCCGGCGTCGGAGTCGTGCACCTTCTCGCCCTTGCGATAGATGCCGAGCACCGTGCCAGGGTCCACGCCGTCTGCGTTGCCGCGGTTCAGCACCACCACGTGGTATTGGCCGATCTGGGCCACGCCGCCCAGCACCGCCATGATCTGCCCTTCCACGGTCTTGCCCGGGTGGTGAGGCATGAAGGAGAGGTCCACGCCATCGCCGGTGGTGGCGAAGAAGCGGTCGCCCTTGAGAGCTTCCTGCACCGAGGCGGTGATCATGAGCTTGGCCGGGTCGCCCCAGGCCTCCACCGCCGCATCGCCGATGTAAGTGGCCTCGTAGCCGAGCGTGTCGCCGCTGTCCGGGTCCTCGTAGGTCTGGCCCATGCGGAAGATCTCGTAGCGGCCCCCCTCGTCGGGCTTGAGGTCGCGGGCATAGACCTCGTCGCCGCGGCCCATGGCCGGGCCGTGCTCGAAGGGCGCCACCAGATAGCCGGCGTCTTCCAGCTCGGCCTTGGTCACGACGCGCGTCTTGGACAGGAAGGGCCGCAAGCCATCCAGCGGGATCGCGGTCACCGCGGTGTCCAGTGGCAGGTAATGGATGTCCGGCCTGAGCTTGGCCACCGGCAGCGAGGGCGAGGCCGGCACCGTGTTCGCGGGCGCGGCGTTGCCCGGCGCGGTCGCGGTCATGGCCGGCGCGGTCTCGGTCACCGTCACGCCGTTGCGCTCGACGCTCAAGGTCGGGCGGCCGGCAGCGTTGTAGCCGAGGATCAGCACGTCGCCGGGGAAGATGAGATGCGGGTTCTTGATGTCAGGGTTCGCGTACCAGATGTCGGGCCAGGCCCAGGCATCCTTGAGGTAGAGCGAAGCGATACCCCAGAGGGTGTCGCCCTTCTTCACGGTGTAGCGCTGCGGCGCCGTCGGCTGCATGGCCGGGGGCGGGGCGGTGGCCGGCGCGGGAGCAGCGACCGTGGCCGGAGCGGGCGCCTCCGCGGGCTGCTGCGCCTGAGTCGGGTGGTGGGCGCAGGCGGCGAGCAGCGCGAGGGCCGCGCCGGCCGCGAGGGAACGGGGGACGTTATAATGGTTCATCGATGCGGTCTCCACGACTCGCCTGTGGCGTGCCCAGCCCAAAGTCCCGACACCCATCCGAAGGCTCGATTTTGGACCCCTATGCGGCCCCTCAGTGTTCAGGGTACCGCTGGGCGACTTTTCAACAGTATCATAACTTTAGCAGTCTTTTATGCAAAAGTGCGTGAGGATTTGACCCCCTGGCTTGAGAACCCCGGCCCGGGCCCCAACTTTAGATAAGGCTCTGTTGTACGCTTACCACTATGGCGCTCCTGGACATCCTGCACTTCCCAGACCCTAGGCTCCGCATCAAGGCCCAGCCCGTTGCCGAGGTCACCGACCGGCACCGCCGGCTCATCGCCGACATGCTGGAGACCATGTACGCCGCCCCGGGCATCGGCCTCGCAGCGGTGCAGGTGGGCGTGGGCGAGCGCGTCATCGTGGTGGACGTGTCCGAGGACAGCGACCAGCCCCTCGCCTTCATCAATCCCGAGATCCTCTCCAAGGAAGGGACCGAGGTGATGCAGGAGGGCTGCCTTTCTGTGCCGGGCGTCTATGAGGACGTGGAGCGCGCCGAGCGCATCCGCGTGCGGGCCCGGGACCGGGACGGCCGCCCCATGGAGTTCGACGCCGACGGCCTCCTGGCGGTCTGCATCCAGCACGAGATAGATCATCTCGACGGCAAGCTGTTCGTGGACTACCTCTCGGACCTGAAGCGCCAACGCATCCGCAAGCGCATCGAGAAGGAAGAGCGCGAGCGCAAGGAACGCCGTTCCCAGGCCACGACCTCCGTGTGACGCCGCCCGTCCGGCGTCCCATGCAAACCCTGCGCATCGCCTTCGCCGGCACACCGGAGTTCTCCCTCGCGGCACTGGACGCCATCGCGGCCTCGCCGCATGCGCTGGTGGGCGTTTGGACCCAGCCGGACCGGCCCGCGGGCCGCGGCCGCAAGCTGACGCCTTCCCCGGTCAAGCAGCGCGCGCTGGATATCGGCGCGCCGATTCATCAACCCGACAACTTCAAATCAGCCGAGGCGAAGCAGGCGCTGCGGGATGCCCGCCCGGACGTGATGGTGGTGGTGGCCTACGGCTTGATCCTGCCCGCCTCGGTGCTCGCGATCCCGCCCTTGGGTTGCCTCAACATCCACGCTTCCCTGCTGCCGCGCTGGCGCGGCGCCGCGCCCATCCAGCGCGCCCTGCTCGCGGGGGATGCCGAGACCGGCGTCGGCATCATGCAGATGGACAAGGGCCTGGACACGGGCGACGTGCTGCTGGAGAAGCGCGTGCGCATCGCCGATACCGATACCGCCCAGAGCCTGCATGACCGCCTCGCCAAGCTCGGAGCCGAGGCGCTGATGGAAGTGCTGGACGCGCTGCCGGAGAAGCATCCCCGCAGGCAGGACGCGTCGGCCGTTACCTACGCAGAGAAGCTGACGAAGGACGAGGCGCGGCTCGACTGGAACATGAGCGCGGCGGAACTCGCGCGTGCGGTGCGCGGCTACGATCCATGGCCCGGCGCCTTCGCGCTCCATGCCGGGCAACCCCTCAAGATCCGGCGCGCCCTGCCGCTGCCCGCCGCGGCCTTCGCCGGGGCCGCGCCCGGCACCGTGCTCGGCGCCGGGCGCGAGGGCGTGGACGTGGC
>DASVOS010000016.1 GCA_036383255.1 Gammaproteobacteria bacterium
CTGGAAGGTTAAGTGATGGGGTCAGCCGCAAGGCGAAGCTCTTGATCGAAGCCCCAGTAAACGGCGGCCGTAACTATAACGGTCCTAAGGTAGCGAAATTCCTTGTCGGGTAAGTTCCGACCTGCACGAATGGCGTAACGATAGCTCCACTGTCTCCACCCAAAACTCAGTGAAATTGAAATCGCAGTGAAGATGCTGCGTTCCCGTGGCAAGACGGAAAGACCCCATGAACCTTTACTCTAACTTTACACTGAACTTTGAACATACTTGTGTAGGATAGCTGGGAGGCTTTGAAGTCCGGTCGCTAGATCGGATGGAGCCACCGTTGAAATACCAGCCTGGTCTGTTCGGAGTTCTAACCTAGGTCCGTGATCCGGATCGGGAACAGTGTATGGTGGGGAGTTTGACTGGGGCGGTCTCCTCCTAAAGTGTAACGGAGGAGTGCAAAGGTACCCTCAGCGCGGTCGGAAATCGCGCACGGCGTGCAATGGCACAAGGGTGCTTGACTGCGAGACGTACATGTCGAGCAGGTACGAAAGTAGGTCATAGTGATCCGGTGATTCTGTATGGAAGGGTCATCGCTCAACGGATAAAAGGTACTCTGGGGATAACAGGCTGATTCCATCCAAGAGTCCATATCGACGATGGAGTTTGGCACCTCGATGTCGGCTCATCACATCCTGGGGCTGTAGCAGGTCCCAAGGGTATGGCTGTTCGCCATTTAAAGTGGTACGCGAGCTGGGTTCAGAACGTCGTGAGACAGTTCGGTCCCTATCTGCCATGGGCGTTGGAGATTTGAGGGGAGCTGCTCCTAGTACGAGAGGACCGGAGTGGACGTATCTCTGGTGTACCGGTTGTCACGCCAGTGGCACTGCCGGGTAGCTATATACGGACGGGATAACCGCTGAAAGCATCTAAGCGGGAAGCCCACCCCAAGATTAGATCTCCCTGGACTCTTGAAGTCCCTAAAGGCCCGTCGAAGACTACGACGTTGATAGGCAGGGTGTGTAAGCACAGTAATGTGTTCAGCTAACCTGTACTAATTGGCCGTGCGGCTTGGCCATATAACCTCAAGTGGTTTGTATGGACCAAGATTTTGTTTGATGGTCTCCATGAGAGACTGACATACTTAAGCGACAACAACTTTCCTCACCGCGCGCGCCTTTGGGTGCTGCGCGACAGTGAAACCGGTTTGCCTGGCGACCATAGCGAGTGGGAACCACCCGATCCCATCCCGAACTCGGAAGTGAAACTGCTCAGCGCCGATGCTAGTTTGCGGTCTCCGCATGCGAAAGTAGGACATCGCCAGGCTCTATACACGAAGGCCCGTCAATCTCACGATTGACGGGCCTTTTCCTTTTCTGCTTCTCTGGCGATGTCTTGCTTTCGCATGCGCATGCGGAAGTAGGGTGAGCAAGAGCCGGCGCCCACCGGGCGGCGGCCTTGCGAACGCCTGGCCCGGACGGCCAGGCCGGCGTGGCTACGTACTCAGATGCTGTGCCAGGGATGGCGGCTACATACAGTTTCTTTATCTGGCGGATATCGGAGGTTGTACACTTTATCTCTCGTCTTATCCTGAGCTGCATGTGCATTACGATCCCGACAGCATGGCCGCCGATATGCCGCCGAAGGTCCGGATCGGCATCGGCATTGTCTTCTTGATATTGGCGATCGGCCTCGGCGTCGCTGCTTTCCTGGTGGGAGGTCTATTCATCCCTGGCGCGATTGCCGCCGGCATACCCTTGGCAGCTTTGGGCGGGTCCGTGCTGTTCGGTCAGGATCGGGATGGCGACAAAGGCGTGGTCGGCCCCGTCACCCTCTATGTATTGGCCGGCGCTGTCACTCTCGGAACGGTTTGCGGCGTGTTTGCAGGAGCGCATGCCACGCTCGGGCCTGGAGCGACAGTTGCAGCATTGCTTGCTCTAGCAGCGCGTCGCGGCAAGAAGAAACTGGATTTGTCCCGAGTTCACGACCCTCGTGACCGAAATCTCTGAGCCCTCAACTGGCTTCTAACAGCTTCTCCAACCACTCCACCACCTTCCCCCAGGCCTCGCCCTTCGGATCCAGATGCTCGAAATGCCTCACGCCGGGCAGCTCGATGTATTCCACCGTATCGCCGGCCCTTTCCCCCGCCTTCACGTAGTCCCGGCCCACGGCCGCCGGCACCACATCGTCTTTTTCGCCATGCACCACCAGCTGCGGTACGCCCAGCGGCAGCAGTTCCTGGGGCGAGGCGAGGGCATAGCGCTCCGGCACCTCACTGGGCATGCCGCCCAGGAGTTCTCTCGCCACGCCGTTCGAGCAGCCGAGCTCGTGGATGCGCCTTAAGTCTGCCGCCGGCGCTTGGCCCACGGCCACCATGATCCGCACCTGCGGGAGAGCGCTGCTTGCGGCGATCCGGCGCGGACCCGCGGCCCAGAGCGCCAGGTGTCCGCCGGCGGAATGGCCCACGGTCAACACCCGCGAGAGATCGATGCCCGCGCCATCCGCCTTGAGTTGTGCGAGATGCTCGATGCCCGCGTGCACGTCCTCGAAGCTGCCCGGCCAGCCGCCGCCGGGCTCGCCCAGGCGCCGGTACTCCAGGTTCCAGGCGGCGTAGCCGCGGCGCGCGAGGTCCTCGGCGAGCGGTGTCATCTGGTCGCGGGCGTAGGGCATGCGCCAGAACCCGCCATGGAACAGGCAGACCACCGGCGCATCGTCACGGTCAGGCAGGTGCAGGTCCCCGGCCTGGGAAGCGGCCGGGCCGTAGCGGAAGGTCTGCATGGCTTTCAGCCCGCGAGCTGCTGCTCGATGGTCTTGCTGCGCGCGTCCTGCACGTCGCCGGTATGCTTGGTGGATACCGTCTCGATGAGTACCAGCCCCACTTCCTCCTCGGCCACCGGGTTATGCAGCGTGTCCTTGGGGATCACGTAGAAGTCACCGGGTCCGAGTTCCACCGTGCGGTCCTTGAGCTGGATCTTGAGGCGACCGTAGACCACCAGGAACATCTCGTCCTCATGGTCATGCTTGTGCCAAACCAGCTGGCCCTTCACCTTCGCCACCTTCACGTACTGGTCGTTGACACGCCCCACCACCCGCGGCGACCAGTGCTCGGTGACGCCTTTGAGAGCCTCAGTGAAATTGATGGGATTCAAAGCGTCCATAGCAGCTCCGGAGAGATTTAAGATGATCTGCCATCCCTGGCGCGCGTCGTAGTACTAACCATTGCTCCCTGCCGCACATCCTGTGCGGCGTTCACCGGCGTGAAGCAGTGCTTCCCGCCGGTTCACCCAGCCGGGGGCTGCCAGAGCTCGACCTTGTTCCCCTCGGGATCCATGACCCAGCCGAACTTGCCGAACTCCGAGTCGTCGGTCTTCTCCAGCACCTCGCAACCCTCGGCCCGCAGCGCCTGCAGCAGCGCGGTCAGGTCATCCACGCGGTAGTTCACCATGAAGGTCGAACGGCTCGGCGCGAAATGGCCGCTGTCGGCCGCGCCGATGGACCAGACCGTCATGCCCCCGGTGGGGTTCCCCGCGTCGTCGGTCCAGGTGAAGGCCGTGCCGCCCCATTCCTGCACGTCTATCCCCAAGTGCCGCTGGTACCAGGCCCGCAATGCCTTGGGGTCCTTCGCGTGGAAGAAGATGCCGCCGATGCCCGTAACACGCTTCATGTGTATCTCCCAACCTGACTGTATCTCAGCCGCCTGCCACCTGGTGCTGCATCTCGGCCATCCGCTCCCGTTCCCCGAAGAAGAACCCCAGCAGGCCATAGCGGCTGCCGCGGGTCACGGGTGTGACCTCGTGCAGCAGCGAGCAGGAGAAGATCGCCGCGCCGCCGCGCTCGGGCACGTAGAGGTCCGGGCCGAACTCCGGGAAGCGCAGTTCGCCGCCGTCGTAGGCGCCGGTGTTGAGGTTGAGCGTCATGGCGAAGCGCCGGTGCTGGGTGTCGCGGGACTCGTTGTCCCGGTGCGCGTGGAAGTAGCCGGCGCCCGCATCGTAGCGGATGAGCTTGAACACCTCGTGCTGCGTCACCTGGAAGTTGAAGCAGCGCTGGATCTCCGGCAGCACCCGCCGCACCAGCGCGTCCTTCACCTTGTCCAGCCACGGCCCGTCGGCGATGTACACGTCCCGGCGCATCTTCACGCCGGGGTCCGGTTTCCACAGGGTCTTGTTGCCCTCCACGTAGGCGGTGCCGGAGGGCGTGCCGCCGGTCTCCTCGAAGTGGGCGATGAGCGCGTCGCAGGAGGCCGCATCCAGCACCCGCGGAATGAACAGCACCGGCGCCTGCTGGCGCAGCGTCCTGGGTTCGGGCCGCGGGCGCGCGGCATAGAGGTCCGCCACCCGCGCCATGAACTCCTGCGCATCCGCGCCGCGTTCCAGCCGCTCCAGGATACGCAGGTTGTCGTCCAGCACCAGCGCCGTTGTGCCCGTGGGTGCGCCGCCCAGCAGGTGCTGGGTCAGCACGCCGTCATCCGCGAGCAGCAGCACGCCTTCCGTCTCCTTCTCGAGCGGGGCGATCTCCGCCGGGCTGCCCAGGACCAGGGCCACCCGCGTGGCCTTCTCCCAGGCAGGATGCGGACGGGCGAGGGCCGCGAGGTCGGCGCGGGTGGCGGCGTCCCCGGCAGGGCCGCAGACGAACAGCGCCATGGGCTGGCCGTAGTGCAGGTCCAGGAACATGCGCGGCTTGCCGGAAGCATCCAGCCGCCTGAAATCCGGTATACGGTCGCCGAGGGCGAGACCCGCCATGGAGACTCCCGAAACGCGTGGGGGCGGCGGCTACTTTAGCACTTGGCCGGACAGGAGCGCCGCCGGGTCCCGGCCCATGGGGTAAGATGCGGCGCATCCCGTCTCCTAAGGCCGCCGATGGCTGCGACTCCCGAAAAGCAGAGCGCGTCCGCCGTGCTCATGATCCGCCCCGCCAACTTCGGCGCCAACCCGGAGACCGCGGCGTCCAACGCGTTCCAGAAGAGCACCGAGGCCGGCGCCACCGTGCAGGCCCGGGCGACCGCGGAGTTCGACGCGCTGGTGGAGGCGCTCCGCGCCGCCGGCGTGGTGGTGGAGGTGTTCGATGACAGCCCCGAGCCCGTGACGCCGGACGCAGTGTTCCCCAACAACTGGGTGAGCTTCCACTCCGACGGCAGCGCCTGGCTCTATCCCATGCAGGCCCTGAACCGGCGCTGGGAGCGGCGGCGGGACATCCTCGATACCCTGCACGCCGAGCGCGGCTACGCGCTCAAGGACGTGCACGACCTCTCGTACTCGGAGTTGGACGGCCGCTACCTCGAAGGCACCGGCAGCCTGGTGCTGGACCGTGTGAACCGCGTGGCCTACGCCGGCCTCTCGCCGCGCACCGACGCGCGGCTGCTGCAGGACTGGGCCGCCCGCGCGGGGTACGAGGTGGTGAGCTTCCACCCGCGCGACACCCGGGGCCAGCCCATCTACCACACCAACGTCATGCTCTGCATCGGCAGCGCCTTCGCCCTGGGCTGCTTCGACTGCATCGCCGACACGGCCGAGCGTGAGCGGGTGGTGCGGCGGCTCGCGGACACGGGCCACGAGGTGGTGGCCATCAGCCCTTACCAGATGGAGTCCTTCGCCGGGAACATGCTGGAGCTCAAGGGCCGCGGCGGCGAGACGCTGCTCGCCATGTCAGCCCGCGCCGAGCGCGCCCTGAATCCAGCCCAGCGCGCGGCGCTGGAGAAGCACGCGCGCATCGTCTCGTCACCTATAGATACCATCGAGGATTGCGCCGGCGGTTCTGTCCGGTGCATGCTCGCGGAAATACATTTACCCCGGAATTGAGGAATCGCAGATGGAGAAGTGCCTGCAAGAGACCTACGCCCCCCACAACGCCTGCTTCGGCTGCGGCCCGGCCAACGCCGAGGGCCTGCACGTGCGCAGCTTCCCGAAGGACGGCGAGGTGGTGGCCGAATGGCGCGCCCAGCCAAAGTACGAGGCCTTCCCCGGCATCCTGAACGGAGGCATCATCGGCTCGCTGCTGGACTGTCACTGCAACTGGACCGCCGCCTGGCACCTCATGCAGAAATCCGGCGCCGCCACGCCGCCCTGCACCGTCACCGCAGAGTACGCCATCACCCTCAAGCGTCCCACGCCCACCGACGGGCCCATCACCCTCAAGGCCCGCGTGGTGTCCTCCACCGAAGACCGGGCCGTGATCGATGGGGAGCTTTGGGCCGGCGGCAAGCTCTGCGACACCTGCCGCGGCACCTTCGTGGCCGTGAAAGAGGGTCACCCCGCCTTCCATCGCTGGTAAGCTCTATATAGATACGGGAGCAGGGGTGTTCCATGGTTAAAGGCATGCTGCGCGGGCGCACCTGGCTGCTCGGCCTCTTCGTCGTCCTCGTCGTCGCGGACTTCTTCGTGTTCGCCGGCTTCGATTCCCTGGAGCATCCGCTGCAGGACCTCATGGTCCGCGCCCACTCCGCCGGCCGCGCGCCGGACCCGGACGTGGTGGTGGTGGACGTGGACGAGGCGAGCCTGGTAGCGGCGCAGCAGCAGCTCGGCGCCGGCTGGCCCTGGCCCCGTTCCCTCTACGCCCAGCTCCTGCAGGGCCTGCTCAAGCAGGACCCCAAGGCCGTGGTGTTCGACATCTACTTCGTGGACCCGGACAACGTCAGGCCTGAGAACGACAAGTACCTCATCGAGGTCGCCGCGCCCAGCGACAAGGTGTTCTTCCCCTCGGTGCGCCTCGAGAACGCGGACGACAGCAAGGGCGCACCGCTCAAGGACCTGCCGCCGCCCTTCGGCATCGAGCCGGGGCCCGGCGCGGACCCGGAGGCCCATGCCGCCATGCTGTTCCCGCTGCCGCAGCTCGCGCTGACGGGACGCGTGGGCGTGGTGAACTTCCTGCAGGATTCCGACAAGGTCGGCCGCCGCTACTACACCTTCTACGACGCCTACGGCTGGCTGATGCCCTCGCTGCCCGCGCGCGTGGCCCAGTCGGCGGGCTACCCGCTGCCGGAGTCGGACGCCTTCGTCATCAACTGGCGCAGCGGCGTGCCCCACGTGCCGTTCTATGAGCTCTACGCGGACATGCAGAAGCAAAAGTCCGCGCGTCCGGCGGGCGAGTTCAAGGACAAGATCGTGGTGATCGGCAGCACCGCCGCGGGCCTGGGTGACTCCCATCCCTCGCCGCTGGCGGCGAACTATCCCGGCGTGGACACCCTCGCCACCGCCATCGCGAACCTCAAGGACGGCGATTGGATGCGGCGCACGCCGCCCTGGACCGGCGCGTTCCTGTCCCTCGCCCTGCTGCTCGGCCTCGCGTTCCTCTTCGCCCGGGGCCAGGGCCCGTTCCGCACCGGTCTCGCGCTGCTGGCTGTGTCCTTCCTCGTGGTGTTCCTGGGCTACCTCCTGCTCGGTTCCCGCTGGCTGCTGCCGGTGGCCCAGCCGCTATTGTTCGGCTGGCTGTTCTTCTTCGCCATGGCCCTCGCCGAATACCTGCGGGAGCGGCGCGAGCGCCAGCACGCCATCGGCCTGTTCGGCCGCTTCCTGGACCCGCGGGTGGTGGACGATCTCGTCAAGCACCGGCGCGACCTCCTGAGCGAGGGCGCCAAGAGCCGCGAGGTCACGCTGCTGTTCTCGGACATCCGCGGCTTCACCACCCTCTCCGAGTCCCGCACGCCGGAGCAGGTGGTGGCGATCCTCAACCGCTACTTCTCCAAGCAGGTAGAGGTGGTGTTCCGTCACGGCGGCACCGTGGACAAGTTCATCGGCGACGCCATCATGGCGTTCTGGGGCGCGCCGCTGGAGGACAAGGACCAAGCCAGGCACGCGGTGGCCGCGGCCCTCGAGATGAGCGCGGTGCTGCTGGAGTTCCGCAAGGACCTGGGCGACCTCGCCGAGGTGTTCGACATCGGCATCGGCATCCACACCGGCCAGGCGGTGGTGGGCTTCATGGGCTCCGAGAACAAGCTCGACTACACCGCCATCGGCGACAGCGTGAACCTGGCCAGCCGCATCGAGGGCCAGACCAAGGGCGTGGCCCGGGTGCTGGTCTCCGCCGCCACCCGCGAGCGCTGCGGGGACGCCTTTGACTTCACCGAGCGGGGTACTTATAAAGTGAAGGGCAGGGAACAGCCGGTGGTGCTGTACGAACCCCGGGAGAAAACATGAGACGCTGGTCCATAGGAATCGCGGTCCTGTTGCTGGTGCTGGGCGCGGTGCACGCCGCCTCCACCTCCACCGCCCAGACCGTCGTCGCCGGCAACCTCACCTCCGGCCCGTACTCGGACGCGAGCGTGGTCGCGCCGGTGCCGAACGCCGCCCAGGTCACCATCATCGAGCGCCAGGGCGGCTGGTACCACGTGCGCCTGGATTCGGGGAAGGACGGCTGGCTGCCCATGACCAGCATCCGCCTCAACAGCACCAGCACCGGCAGCGGCTGGGGCACCAGCTGGTTCAGCCTGTTCCAGAGCGGCCGCTCCGGCGCCAGCGGCAGCACCGCCACCACCGGCGTGCGCGGCCTCAACACCGGCGACATCCAGAACGCCAAGCCCGATCCCAAGGCCGTGGCGGAGCTGGACCAGTGGCAGATGAAGCCGGGCCAGGCCCAGGCCTATGCCGAGCGCCTGCCGCTCACCGCCAAGCCCGAGATCGCCTACATCCCGAAGGTGAAGCCGTGAAGGCCCGCGCGCTCGCCCTCGCCGCCGGCTTCGCCTTGGCCGGCCTGCCGCTCGCCGCGTCGAGCGTGGACCTCGGCAACCTCTTCAACACCGTCAAGCAGGCGGTGAAGCCCGCGGACCAGGACCAGGAGGCGGAGATCGGCCGCGACGCGGCCGCCACCCTGCTCGGCGCCACCAAGCCCATCCACGAGGCGGAGGTGCAGCAGTATGTGAACCGCATCGGCCTGTGGGTCGCCATGCACAGCGACCGGCCGGACCTGCCCTGGCGCTTCGCGGTGCTGGACTCGGACGACATCGACGCCTTCGCCGCCCCCGGCGGCTACGTGTTCATCACCCGCGGCCTGCTGCTGCGCATGCATAACGAGGCGGAGCTGGCCGGCGTGCTGGGCCACGAGATCAGCCACGTGGTGCTCAAGCACCACCTGAACGAGCTCATGCGCGCCGCGCGCCTCGACCTGCTCGGCCAGGCCGCGAGCTACGAGATGCAGCAGCAAGGCCACGACACCAAGGTGCTGGACAAGGTGGCGGGCGCCAGCCGCACGCTGTACTCCAAGGGCCTGGACAAGGACGACGAGTTCGACGCGGACCGCTTCGGCGTGGTGCTGGCGGCGCGCGCGGGCTACGACCCCTACGGCCTGCTCTCGGTGCTCCAGACCCTGGAGAGCGTGGACCCCAAGAGCAGCAGCATGCAGCTCCTGATGGCCACCCACCCCTCGCCGGCGGACCGCATCGCGGCCTTGTCCGCGTCCATGCAGGCCGGCCGCATGGAGCGCTTCGGCAACCAGCCCGAGGGCCAGGGCCGGTTCGAGCGCATCGTGAAGAAGCTGGTGGCTCCGGACGCGGCCGGCAAGGATGACGAGGATGAGGACAAGAAGAAGTAGGGCTTGGCCCGTCTGCGGATGAAGTGATGGGGCCTGTACGGCCCCATCTTTTTTTGCCCCTCAATGGGCCTGTGCGTGCGGATCCTTCGCCTCCGGCAACGGCGCGAGCCACACCCGCCCATGTTCAAGGTCCATGGTCATGATCCAGTGCTGCAGGAACCCGTAGCCGATGTTGCCGTCCATGATGAGGTTGCCGGTCTGGGCCGTCCCGCTCACCGGGATGCCATTCGCCAGCGTCAGGCTGCCGTCGAAGGTCGCTTTAACGTCCGGCTTCATTCCCACCAGCGGCGCGATGTGGTTGCCCACTACCATCGCCAGGTAGCCCCCGGTATCCAACTCCATCCAGGCGAGGCCGTCGGGCGTCTGCACCGCACCGTCCAGCGTCAGCGCCCCCGCACCGGCAGCTCTTTCGCGTGAGCCTTGCGCGCCGCCAGGCTTGCCGGCGTCTCGACGATGATCTCCTTGCCCGGCACCAGCGTGATGGCGTGGCCCGCGAAGACGTCCAGGCCCACGATGCCATCGATGGGCGGCGCATCCGGACCCATGAAGCCCGCGACATCGAACACGCCGATGATAGGAGCCTGGGCCTTCACTCCCGGCATCTCGACCATGAGGCCATCGCAGTGCGGCCCGTCGAGCCGCTGGCCGTCCAGGCGGAAGCCGGTGGCCTGGCCCCAGGGCTTGCAGCCCACCTTCTGCGCGAAGGCCGGGGTCATGATCGTCACGCCTTCGCCGGTGTCGAACATGAACGTGCCCGTCTGTCCGCCTACCGTGGCATTGGCCGTGAAGAAGTAGGCGAAGTAGGGCTTGAGCGGGATATGGCCCGCCGGCTCCGGTCCGGCCGCCATCGCCAGGGCGGGAGCCAGCAGGGTGAACAGGGTGGGAGCTAACTGTCGTAGTTGCATCTTTCGTTCCTCCAGGTCGTTGAGTGGTTGCGTCGTGACGCCGGCCCACCCCGGTGTCACTGATTACGACCGGACGAAGGAGAAGGGAATTCCGTAAGACGGGAAGGAAAAGAAACCTGCGGTTCGCGGGAGATGGACGAAGATGGTTTCTGGCGGGAACGCCGGAGATATCCGGCGAACGTGTCAGCGGGCTTGGTCTTCCAGAAGCTCATCCATGAAAGCGATTGCGCGTCTCATATGAGGGATGACGATCGTCCCGCCCACCACCAGCGCCACGCTCATCGCCTCCACGATCTCTTCCTTGCTGCAGCCCGACTCGATGCACTGCCCGATGTGGTAGCTCACGCAGTCGTCGCAGCGCAGCACCATCGAGGTGGAGAGCCCCAGCAGCTCCTTGGTCTTCGCCGGCAGCGCGCCGTCCGTGTAGGTGAGGCTGTCCACCGAGAACACGCGCTTGATCACGCGATTGTCTTCAGCCAAGATTCTCTCATTCATCTTGGCCCTGAAGGCGTTGAACTCATCGACGCGCTTGCCCACTGAACTCTCCCTTAGAGAATCGTCCTGCCCAGGGCTGACTGGATCAGCCACACTGCAAATTTACCTGTCTTGTTCTCGGTATCCATGGTGGGATTGAGTTCGACGACTTCCATGCCGACGAGCTTGTTGCTCCGGGCCAGCACCTCGCACACCAGGTGCGACTCGCGGAAGTTGAGGCCGCCCGGCACCGGCGTGCCCACGCCCGGGGCCACGGTGGGGTCGCAGCCGTCCAGGTCGAAAGAGAGGTGGATGCCGCCGGAGGCCTTGCCCAGGATCTCCATGGCTTCCTCCAGGCAGGCCGGGGCGCCGCGCGCGTCGATCTCGCTCATGGTGAACACGCGCACGCCAAGTTCCTTCACGATCTTGGCTTCCTTGGCGTCCACCTGGCGCACGCCGAAGATCACCACGTTCTCGGGCTTGAGCGCCGGGGCGCGGCCGGCGATGCCGGTCAGCTCCTTCGGGCCGTTGCCCAGCAGCACCGAGAGCGGCATGCCGTGGATGTTGCCGGAGGGGCTGCTGTCGGGGGTGTTCATGTCCGTGTGGGCGTCGCACCAGAACACGCCGAGGTCCAGGTTCTTGCGGCGCAGGTGCTTGGCCATGCCCGAGATGGTGCCGATGGCCTGGGAATGGTCGCCCCCCAGCACCAGCGGGAACTCGTCCTTGTCCATGGTGGCTTCCACCGTGCCGGCCAGGTCGCGGCAGACCTCGCTGATCACGCCGAGGTAGCGTGCGTTCTTCTCGCCGAGCTCGGCCGCCTCCATGGAGATCTGGCCGATGTTATGCATGCCGACCACCTCGTGGCCGATCTTCTTGAGCGCCGGCACCACGCCGGCGACATGCATGGCGGAGGAGCCCATGTCGGTCCCGCGCCGCCCGGCGCCGAGGTCGAGGTGGACGTTGGTGATGCGGATTTTCTTGGAAGCCAAGGGAGTAACCGGGGAATGCGCTAAGCAGGGCGGCCATTGTAACATGACTGCATATTCACTGATTTGTGCATATTATTGTTGACACCCCCCGCCCCGAGCGGGTCTCATGGGCCGGGGTCACACCAAGGTTTCCCATCATGCTGCTCAAGATCGAAGGCCTGCTCAGCGCCGCCGAGTTGGTCCAGCTGCGCACGCAGCTCGCCGGGGTCAAGTTCGAGGACGGCCGCACCACCGCCGGCGTCGCCGTGCGCGACGTCAAGCACAACCTGCAGAGCGCGGCCCAGGACAAGGCGCTGCTGGAGCCGCAGCAGCTCCTGGCCGCCGCCCTCGTCCGGAACGAGCTGTTCAACCAGTGGGTGCTGCCGCGCCGCCTGCTGCCGCCCATGTTCAACCGCTACGACACCGGCATGGACTACGGCGGCCACGTGGACAACGCCGTCATGGGTGGCGGCGACCCGCTCAGGGCCGACGTCTCCATCACCGTGTTCCTCACCGACCCCGCCGACTACGACGGCGGCGAGCTCGTCATCAACAGCGACGGCGAGGCCCAGTCCGTGAAGCTCGCCGCCGGCAGCGCGGTGGTCTACAGCTCCACCAGCATCCACAAGGTGCAGAAGGTCACCCGCGGCAGCCGCGTGTGCGGGGTCACCTGGGCCCAGAGCTTCGTGCGCGACGAGCCGCGCCGCGAGATGCTGTACGAGCTCATGCAAGTCGCCCGCTGGGCGCGGGGCGTGGCGCCCGGTTCCGCCGAGGCCATGAAGATCAGCAAGCTGCGCGCCAATCTCATGCGCCTTTGGGCCGAAGTTTAAGTCTCATCTGGGCGCCTCCAGAAGCCAGAGATTTTGGTCGCGGGCAAGGCGAAGCTGCCCGAGCAACCGGGCGCGGCATATATTCCGCGCGGGCGGACAGGGATGTGCGTCCTGGACCGCGAGCGAAGCTGGATGCGTAGCGAGCATCAAACTAATCGAGGCTCATAACCGATGTGGCAATTAGTGATCGGCGCCGTGCTTATTAGCTTCTCGGCGGTGTTCGTGAAGCTCGTCCACGTGCCCCCGACCGTGAGCGGTTTCTACCGGGTCTTCTTCGGCGGCGTGATCCTGCTCGCCGTGGTGCTCTGGCGGCGCGAGCATCCCCGGCTGAATGGCGCGAGCTGGATCAAGCTCCTGCTCGCCGGATTCTTCTTCGCCCTGGACCTCTTCTTCTGGCACCGCAGCATCCTCTACGTGGGCCCCGGGGTCGCCACGCTGCTCGCCAACTTCCAGGTGTTCGTCATGGCCGCAGTGGGCGTGCTGTTCCTGAACGAGCGCCTGAGCCTGTTCCAGTGGCTCGCCATCGTCATGGCCATGTTCGGCCTGGTGCTGCTGGTGGGGGCGGACTGGAGCCATCTCTCGCCGCTCTACCACTGGGGCATCGTCCTGGCGCTCATCTCCGCGGTGGCCTATGCCGGCTACCTCCTGGCCCTGCGCAGCACCCGCAATGCCACCGGCGGCTCGTCCTACAGCGCCATCACCATCACCTCGTTCGCGTCGGCCGCGATGCTGGCGGTGTCGCTGCTGGTGGAAGGGGAGTCCTTCGCCATCCCCACCTGGGCGGACGCGGGCTGGCTGCTGCTCTATGGGCTGGTGCCCCAGGTGCTGGGGTGGGTGCTGATCTCCCACAGCATGCACAAGGTGCAGGCATCCCAGGTGGGGCTGGTGCTGCTGTTGCAGCCCGCCTGCGCCTTCGTCTGGGACAGCGCCTTCTTCGGCCGGCATTTCAGCCCGCCGGAGCTGGCCGGCGCGGCCATCACCTTGGTAGCCATCTATATGGGCTCCCTGAGGCGATCGCCCATGCGGAAAAGAACCGCCTGAAATCTTGATCTTGGGGGACGTCAGCCGGAAGCGTTACGAGCAAAGGCAGAGCGCAGTAGCTTCCGGGTAATCAGCAGACGACCTCGAGGGCCCGGGGTAAAACCTCTATATCCAGTTTCTTCGCGCCGGTATAGGTGAGTTCCCCATCCGCGTGTATCGGCAGCGGCACGTCCGCCTCTACTGACAGCCGCCCGGTCCGGAACTTCACCACCTTCGGGTGGCTCATGTGCTCGCCCTTCAGCACCTGGGGCAGGAGCTGCAGGACGCCGAGGCGCCCCATGCCCTTGGCCACCACCACGTCGAACAGCCCGTCGTCGATCTCGGCGTCCGGCGCCATCACGAACGCGCCGCCTTCCACCTTGCCGTTGTTGATGGTGAGCAGGGTGATGGGCGTCTCCAGCCTCTCGCCGTCGTGGCGCACCCGCACCGTGGGGGTGGAGTGCATCAAGAGCAGGATCTTGGCCAGCGCGATGCCGTACACCGCGTTGCCGCGCAGCCAGCGGATGCGGTTGGCCTCCAGCGCCACCTGGGCGTCGAAGCCGATGCCGAGGCCGTTCGCGAAGTAGAAGTCGTTGCAGCGGCCCACGTCCACGCGGCGGGTCTGGCGGCGCACCGCGCGCCAGCAGGCCTCGCGCCAGTCATGGCTCGCGTCCAGCATCTTCACGAAGTCGTTGCCGGTGCCCACCGGCACCACCGCCAGCGGCGCGCCGCCGCCGCCCTTCATCCAGCCGTTCACCGCCTCGTGCACCGTGCCGTCGCCGCCGGCCACCACCACCACCGGCGGCTTCTCTGCGAGCGCGGCCTGCACCTTGGCCTGCACGTCGCCGGGGCCGGTGCTGTTGAGGATGCGGGTAGGGAGGCTGAGTTCCTGCAGGTAGGCGCCGATGGCCGGGCCCATCTCGCGGCCCAGGCCGCGGCCTGCTTCGGGATTCACGATGACGGGAGCACGCGCACTCATGGCGCGCGCCTGCGGGAAAGTCTCATCTTGTCACCCCAGCCCCTGAAAGCTGCGGCATAGCTTACTCGAAGCTCAGCGCTTCCCGTTGCCGTTTCCGTTTTTGGGGAGTTCGCCGTCTAGCTCGGCCATCATCCGCGCCACGCTGCCGAGCGCGAGGCGGATCGCCACCTGCTCGTCCGGCGGCAGCTCCGAGAGCCGCGCGCTGAAGCGCATCTGCAGGGGGGAGGGCAGTTCCAGGGACATCTGCTTGCCGAGCGGCGTGAGCGAGACCAGCACCCGGCGCTTGTCCTCGGGCCGCCGCTCGCGACTCACGAGGCCCCGCACCTCCAGCCGGTCCAGGATCCCCGTGAGGGTGGCGGGGCTGAGGGCGATGCCCTTCGCCAGCGCGCCGGTGGTGAGCGAGCCGCGCCCCGCGATCTCCCGGAGGCACAACATCTGCGGACCCGTGAGGCCATGGCTGCCGGAAAGCTGCCGGCTGTAGACGTCCATGGCGCGCATGATGCGCCGCAGATCCATGAAGATGTCCTTCATGAGGTCTTGGTCCATTTCCATCCCCTGAGTACTCGAAACCCCTAAGCTTCGGATGCAACTCTTATTATGTAATATAACATAATAAACATTCATTTGCAAAGTACCCGCCTTGGCAGGACCAAGCCCCCGTCCTGCTTGGGCCGCCTGTAAACCCCCGCTAGAATGGACACTTCGCCCCGCCGGATGCACCCCCATGATCGCCCTTGGCCTGCGCTGCCTCCTGGCCTATCTATTGGGTTCCCTCCTGGGCAGCATGCTCGTGGGCCGGGTCTACGGCGGGGTGGATATCCGCACCCAGGGCTCCGGCAACGCCGGCGGCACCAACGCCCTGCGCACCCAGGGCAAGATCTTCGCCCTCTGGGTCATGCTCATCGACATCGGCAAGGGTGTGGCCGCCGCCTGGCTCGTGCCAGCCATCCCGCTGCCCGTGCCCGGCGGGGAAGTGCTCACGGGCCCCTGGACCGCCGCGCTCTGCGGCATGTTCGCCATCGTCGGCCACGTGTTCCCGGTGTTCTACGGGTTCCGGGGCGGCAAGGGCGCCGCCACCTATGTCGGCGTCGTGGCCGTGTTGGCACCGGTGGCGCTGCTGCCGGGGCTCGCCGTGTTCGTGCTCGTGCTCACCCTCTCGGGCTACGTGGGCCTCTCCACCGTGCTCTCCGCCTGCACCGTGGCGGTGTTCGCGCTCTGGCGCGACGGCGCCGCCTCGCCGCTGTTCACCTTCGCCCTCGTCATGGCGCTCTTCATCGTCTACACCCACCGCAGCAACCTGCAGCGGCTCATGGCGGGCAACGAGAACCGCTTCGAGCGCGCCATGCTGCTGCGCAAGCGGCGCTGACCCGAAGTCAGCTCCATGGACCGCGCCCACGCCATCCTGCAGGTGCTCGCCGACGGCCGCTTCCACTCCGGTGAAGTGCTGGCCAAGAGCCTGGGCGTCACCCGCGCCGCCGTGTGGAAGAAGGTGCAGGGCCTGGAGAAGCTCGGCCTCTCCGTGTTCCGCATCCCCGGCAAGGGCTATCGGCTCTCCGATCCCCTCCAGCTCCTCAGCGAGGAGGCCATCGCCGCGGACTTGAGCCAGGCCACCCGCGCGCGGCTCAAGGCCTTGACCGTGCTGCCCGTGGTGGACTCCACCAACACCTGGCTCGCGTCCCAGGGCGGCGAGCCCGCCGCCTGTTTCGCCGAGTTCCAGTCCGCCGGCCGCGGCCGCCGTGGCCGGGCCTGGGTCTCGCCCTTCGGCGCGAACCTCTATATGTCCCTGGCTTGGCGCTTCGACGAGTGGCCGCCCGGGTTCACGGCCCTGGGCATGGTCACCGCCATCGCCGCGGTGCGGGCGCTGGAGGTCCTGGGCGTGCCGGACGTGCGCATCAAGTGGCCCAACGATCTGATTGCTGCCGGCCGCAAGCTCGGCGGCGTGCTCATCGACATCCAGGGCGAGCCGCCCGGCGCCACCCGCGCCGTCATCGGCCTGGGGCTCAACGTGCGCATGCCGTCCCAGCCGGCGGAGCAGATAGACCAGCCCTGGATGGACCTCGCCACCCTCACCGACGGCAACGCGCCGGAGCGCAACGCCCTCGCCGCCGGGCTGATCGAGTCGCTGTTCACGGCCCTCGGGGAGTTCGAGACCTTAGGGTTCGCCGCCTTCAGCGCCGACTGGCAGCGCCTGGACCTCGTGGCCGGCCGCGCCGTGGCGCTGCACTCCCACGAGCACACCGTCACCGGCGTCGCCGCCGGGGTGGACGAGCAGGGCGCGCTGCTGCTGCGCACGCCGGCGGGCGTCAAGCGCTTCGTCTCCGGCGACCTCTCCTTGAGGATCACCTGATGGTGCTGTTGCTCGACATCGGCAACACCCGCGTGAAGTGGGCGCGCCTCTCGGCCGGCGAGCTCGGCCGCATGGACGCGCGCGTCCACGCGGACGAGCAGCTGAAACCCGCGCTCCAGGCCGCGTTCGAGGGTCCCCAGCCCAAGCGCGTAGTGGTCTGCAACGTGGCAGGTCCCCTGGTGGCCCGGTACTTGAGCGAGTTCTGCCAGGAGCGGCTCGGCGCCAACCCCGAGTTCTTCATCTCCTCCGCCGAGCGCTGCGGCGTCACCAACGGCTACCTGGATCCGGTGCGCCTGGGCGCGGACCGCTGGGCCGCCGTCATCGGCGGGTTCCGCAAGTTCGGCGGACCCGTCTGCGTCATCGACGCCGGCACCGCCATCACCGTGGATGCGGTGAACGGTGGCGGCCGGCACCTGGGCGGGCTCATCGCCCCCGGCCCCCAGACCATGCGCCGCTCGCTCGCGGACGCCACCGCCGGCCTGCAGGACCTGGGCGAAGGCGAGCTCGCGCTGCTCTGCAAGGACACCCGCTCCGCCATCTGGAGCGGCGGCTGGCACACCGCCGCGGGTCTCCTGGAGCGCGTGCACGGCCTCGTCACCAAGCAGCTCGGCAACAGCACCAGGTTCGTGCTCACGGGCGGCGATGCCAGGCGGCTGGACGCGCTGCTTCCGGGCAGGTTCACCCTCTGCCCCGAGCTCGTGCTCATGGGGCTCGCCGCCGCCGCCTCGGAGCGCGCGTGAAACGCGCGATCTTCCTCGTGCTCCTGCTGGCGAACCTGGGGTTGTTCGCTTGGTATCGCTGGTACCTGCAGCCCGGCGAGAAGGCCCCCGCGCCGGCCCCGGCGCTCACGGCGAAACCGCTGCAGCTCATGAGCGAGCTCACGCCCGCCGAGAAGAAAGCGCTCGCTGCCCAGGCGCCCGCCGCCGCCACGGCACCCATGCTCGCCACCGCCGCGCCGGCACCGGCCACTGTGGCGCCGTCCGCCGCGGGGCAGACCTGCGCGAGCTACGGCCCCTTCCCCAGCGCCGACGCCGCAAGCCAGGCCCTCGCGCGCCTCAAGGCCGCGGGCCTCACCGGTGCCCAGCACCTCGTGCCCGGCAAGGCCAAGCTCGGCTACTGGGTGTACCTGCCGCCCTTCGGCTCCCGCCGCGAGGCGGACGCGGCGGCGAACCTCTTGCGCAAGCGCGGCGTGAAGGACATCTACGTGGTCGCGGACGAGGCCAACCGTAACGCCATCTCGCTGGGCGTGTTCAGCCAGAAAGACGGGGCCGTCCAGCGGCAGAAAGAGATCAGGAAGATGGGATACCGGCCCCAGATGGCCGAGAGATTTAGAGACGAACCCAGGTACTGGCTCAATGCCCAGGGGCCGGAGGCGATGCTTCCGGGAGCGGATGTATTTAAGGATTTGGGGGATGAGGCGGCGCCGGTCGGACGAGCCTCGACGGCCTGTTCCAACTGACAGCCATTCGACCGCAAGGAAGGGTTCCCATGAGAAGACATTGGAGGCTTATCGGGATACTGATCTTGGGGGCTGGCATCCTGGGCGGCTGCCGGTCCGGGAGCTCCACCTCCAGCGGAGGCGGAGCCTGTACCAATTCTTTCACCTGTCAACTGACCAGTGTGACTTACGGCGCCGGCATGTTCGTGGCGGTGGGGTCGGGCGGCGAGACGAGAGGGGATGACGGCAACCCGTGGATCGAAGTCAGCACCGACGGCATCAACTGGACGCCCGACCACGTCCAGTACACCGACGAGCAGCTCAACGAAGCGTACACACTCCGGTCGGTCACCTACGGCTCGAACGGCTTCGTGACCACGGACGGGGTGCACGTGCTGCACAGTACCGACGGCCTCAACTGGACTGTCGAGTCCTTCGAAAGCGCATCTGACAAGATCTCCTATGTCCTCTATGACGGCACTCGCTACATCCTGTATTCGAATACCGACGGGCCGAGTGGAAAACTGGGGATGATCGACAATTTTCCCTGGAAAGTCAGTACCGATGGGGTGGACTGGGCCGACTACGGCGCCATCACCATCAACAACGGCCCTGCGGGCGAACCGGTGTCCATCATCCATGTGGGCGGCATGTACGAAGCCGCCTGGCAACCGGCGGAGAACGTGCCGGGTAATACACGCTACCTCACCGCCACCTCGACAGATGGCCTGTCCTGGACCTTGGGTACCCCCGTTGCTGCGGTCACTCCCAAACCCACCATGTATTGGATCCTGCACGCCGGGGACCAATACCTCGTGTACGGTGGCATAGACGATCCCGCGCAACAGGGTGATTTTGGCGTGGTGCTGTATGGATCCTCGATGTCGGCCATGAAGGTCGCGAGCCCGCTCACAGTCCCAAGCAATGACAACCTGGGTGACGTCGCCGACGACTTCGATCCCACTGGAAGTTCGTTCCCCGGGCCCCCTTACCAGACCCATGGGCTGGTCAGCAATGGCACCGTGGCCGTGGCCCTCGGTACGCCGGGACTCTTTGTGAGCACGGATGGCATCGCCTGGCACTGGAAGAGCATGGATGGCGTAGTGCCTCTGACTGCCTGCAATACCTTTGAGGGAAACATCTGCAGCTCCTTCGCTTCAGGTGCCGCCGCACCCGGCGGTTCGATCGTGGTGTTGGTGGCCAGCGGAAGCGCGGGGGCGGAGACGACGGATGGCATCCATTGGGTCACCAGCAACTTGTAAGGGGCTAGTGAAGGCCACAGGCTGCGCCCGGGGTGAAAAACCGATCTTTTGGCCCCCGGCGTTGTTGAAAAGCCCCTCGCACTGCTCACATACGCGAAAAGTATGCTCCGCCTGCTCGGGAGCTTTTCGCCTAGCCGGATGACCAAAATCTCGGGTTTTCCATGTGGCCTGCTAAAATCTTGAGGGTTGACCGCGAGGGGTCGCGGTCAAGAAGGGTAAGTGGCCGGCGTAGCTCAGTTGGTAGAGCATCTGATTTGTAATCAGGTGGTCGGGGGTTCGATTCCCTCCGCCGGCACCAATTTCAGTCACTATCTAAATGGTCGACGAAGAACAGCACAAAAGCATTTTCGATACCTCAAGCTCAGAGGGCGTTACCGAGTCAGAACGTCTTCTTATGCGCCTGTGTCGCAAGTCGTTTTTAAGTTTGTGGTCCTATGCAAATCTTCATACCGATGAGGGAATGCACGGCGAAAATAAAGCTCCCAAAGAATTTGCAGACGTCCTCGTTGTATTTGGCAACGATGTAATTCTTTTCTCAGATAAACACGTTAATTTTTCTGAAACTGCACCACTTGAGGTGGCATGGCCGCGATGGCGCAAGCGGGCTATTGATAAATCAGTAAGTCAACTTTACGGGGCATTGCACTGGCTTAAGCGGTTTCCATCCAAAATATTCCTGGACCCAAGGTGCGAGCGCCAATTGCCTATCGCACTCCCGAGTGTAGAACTAGCTAACTATCACCTAGTTGCTGTAACTCGAGGGACAGCCGAGGCATGCGCCAGGAATTTCCCGGGAAGTCTTGGCACACTTCTTATTAACACTGAAGTGGAAAATATAGCTAGCGAAATACCATTTACTACTGGCAAGCCGGCTGAGGGTAAGCCATTTGTGCATGTATTCGACGAACTGGCTCTCGAAATCGTGCTGAATGAGTTAGATACGATTACTGACTTTGTCAGGTATCTCAATAAGCGTGAACAATTTTTGTCTGATCCAGAAATGGTAGTTATGGCGCCCGGCGAAGAGCAACTCGTCGCCGCATATATAACCAATATGACGGGCGATAAGCATTATTTCGTCTCGAAGTCTGAAGAAGATAAAAAAGCAGATTTAATTGCTTTTGATGAGTCTTATTATGATGGGCTCATCAGCCGCCCTGAATACAAAGATAAAAAGAGAGCAGAGCTAGATAGCTATACTTGGGATCAGCTCATAGAAAAATTTATTAAGATCGGTGATCCCAAAGCAATCTTTCCTGAAATCAATCAAGACACCCATGATACGGAGCAAGCACTTCGGGTGATGGCTTCCGAAAGCCGATTTCGTCGGCGAGTTTTGGTAGATAACCTCAAAGCAACTTTACATGCGGCGGCAGAGAAGCCGACTGCGCGCCGGGCGCGGGTTTTTTCTACACGGCAAGAGCCAAATGTTGCGTATATTTTCTTATTCGTACCAAAGCGTGCAGAAGATACGTATGAGACCTATCGACATTTAAGAGCTGGTCTATTGATGGCCTATTGTCGCTGCTCCAAGCTGAAATTTCCTGATGCCAATATCTTCATTGGGCTTGGATTCGATCATCCGGTGAAAGACTACCCTGGAGTATCGGAGGACTTGGTGGTCCATACCTGGAAGAACTTTGATCAAGAAGCGCGGGCAGAGGCTGAAAATATTAGAAATGAACTCGGAATATTAGGTGATGAGCTTACGTACTATTCTGGGCGTGCGACAGAATTTCCAAATACGAGTAGCTTAGATGAATTTCTCCAAAGGGAAAGGACGACTAAAGCCAAATCGTTAAAAGCTAAACAAAAGCGCAAACGCAAAGAGGCGAAGAGGTCGCGGCGACGCAATCGTAAATGAGTGGCAATCGGCATAGGCCGCCTAATAGCATCTTACTGGATTATTAGGCCTATTTTTTCTGCCGCGTGATAGAGACTGGTTAATAGCTTATCTCCATTCGCCAGAAATGCGGTCGTGTCGGCAATCGTTCTGAGAAAAGAACGCAATTTTGTGGTGTTTGGTTTCTTGGATTTAAGTTCCTCTACGCATTCACTTGTTACTGACAAAGCTTCTTGTTTTGGTGTCTCAGGCATGTTGCTTGAGTTTATGGCTTGGGCAAACTCTTCCAATATAGCTTTAAGTCCAGCAAGATTCTCTGCGTTGTAGGTAACATTGGCGGTGGCATAAGGAGCTTGGATAACCACAAGATTTCCTTGCCCCACCGAATAAGTGTTTCCCTGTGCAGCCGCACCATTCCGAGTACTAACGCGCAGACCATCAGTATATAAGTCTATTTCTGCACTATAGATACCCAGTAATCCTCCTTCATTAATGGTGGTACTTCCCGCGATGCCGCCTGCTAATCCACCATCTGACAGGCGTACGTGGTAAATCCTGTTGGCTTCGCCAGCTATTCCATTTAAATGGAGGCGCATTTGTTCTTTTAAGTCGCTCTCAATTCCGTCATACCATTGAACCTGAAGTGTCGTTAGAACACGTTTAAAAGTGTTCCATACAAATTGTGCTTGTTCTTCCAGTGTTGATCTACAGGCTTGGTCCAAGAGCACTACCATAGCGCCTGATCCAAAGGCTCCCTTAGCCGAAAGTTCATGTATCACAGCAGTACAGCGCTGGTTCATAGCAGCGGAGTATGCAGATTGCTGAGCCTGCACAATTTGGTCAATCCGACTAACAAGCGCCTGGTCGAGCATGGCGGTTTTCTCTCCCTTACTCGAATATACGCTTATGCTCTAAGAACACACAATAAGAAGGGAGACATCAATTACTTCGTGCTTGCGGCCGGCGACGGTGCTGTAGTCGCGGCCGGAGCAGTCCCCGCCGCCTGCTGGAACCAACCTTCGGTGATGCTAAAAGACTTGTCGTAGAGGTCTTTGGCGCCTGCCGGATTGTCGAGATGTCCCACCTTGTGGTTCTTGCAAGCCAGCGTCTTCTTGGTGAACTGCTGCAGGGAGGCCGCATGATAAACTTCGCGAATGTTGCAGCTTCCATCCGACCTCGCCCAGCAGGTCACGACTGCCCTGGCTGAGGACATCGGTGGCGGTGACATCACCGCTCAACTGGTCCCCGCCGCACAGCGGGTCACGGGTAAGGTCATCACCCGTGAGGAGGCGACCTTATGCGGCCGCCCTTGGGTGACTGAGGTATTCCGTCAGCTGGATCCGGCCGTCCGATTGACCTGGCATGCCGACGACGGCGACCGCGTCACTGCGGATCAGACCCTGTTTGAGATCACGGGCCTTGCCCGGCCCGTCCTCACGGGCGAGCGGACCGCGCTTAACTTCCTCCAGCTCCTTTCCGCGACGGCGACCGCCACTCGCCGCTATGTGGATGCGATCGCGGGAACCCGCTGCGCGGTCTGGGATACGCGAAAGACGCTCCCAGGACTGCGGACGGCGCAGAAATACGCGGTTTTGTGCGGCGGCGGCCAGAACTACCGCATCGGGCTCTTCGACCAGGTGCTGATCAAGGAAAACCACATCGCCGCAGCCGGCTCCCTGACGGCCGCGGTGGAAGCAGCCCACCGCGCAGCCGGTGCGCGCAAAGTCAAGGTGGATGTGGAAGTGGAGACGATGGAGGAGTTCGAGGAGGCGCTGCGCGCAGGGCCGGACATCATCATGCTCGACGAGTTCAGCCTGGCCGACATGAGAGCCGCGGTGGCGCTGAACGACTCCAAGGGCCATCGGGTCATGATCGAAGCATCGGGCAGCGTGACGCTCGAGAATGTCCGCAGCGTCGCGGAGACCGGCGTCGACTACATCTCGATCGGCGGCATCACCAAGCACGTCCGCGCTGTGGACCTGTCGATGCGGCTGGCATTTGAATGATCGGGGACAGATCACGGCTGATAAAAAAGGCCGCTCATTGAGCGGCCTTTTTTATAGAAACGATTGGGGACGGGAGCCGATTACTCTCCGGGCTGCGGCGTCGCTGCCGTCGTCGCCGGCGCCGGCTGAGTCCCCGCCGCCTGCTGGAACCATCCCTCGGTCACGCTGAAAGACTTGTCATAGAGATCCTTCGCGCCAGCCGGATTGTCGAGGTGCGATACCTTGTGAGTCTTGCAAACCAGCGTCTTCTTGGTGAACTCCTGCAGGGCATCCTCGAGCCCCTTGTCATGCTGGGTCGGGGGCTCGGAATAGAGGCTCACGTGGTAGTCGTCCGGCTGGTCGGCGAAGGCCTTGAAGCTGATCTGGCGGCGGGCGCTGTCCATTCCCACGATGTCCATCTTCATCCAGCTGAAATCGGGGGTGAGCTTCTTCCCGGCGGCAACCTTGTCCAGGACGCGGAAGCCTTGGGCGGTCATGAACTGCTGGATGGCTTGGTTGGAAGGGGTCTTGCCCTTGCAGTCGAAACTGAAAGCCAGGTCCGCGCCGAAGACGCTCGGCCTGCTGTCGGCGTCCTCAGGCGTCGTATCCGGACGGACTATGATCAGGATCAGTCCGATCACGGCGAACAGCGTGATGAATCCGGGCACTATCCACTTCTTCATCTTCGACCTCGTGGGGGCGTTGAGCCTGTGTGGCGCGGTATTCTCGCATTCTGCGAGCGATAAGGGGATAGACGGTGCCTGCTTCTCAGGCCTGGCGAACCCAGGTCCTCGTGCGCGGTGTTAGTATCTGGGTGGGGAAAGAAGCCGTCTTGGGATGGACTGTTTGGCGACTAAGGGGAATCTGGTGGCGCATGCGTGGCCGCTATGCCTGGCGGCGCTGCTCGCCTGCCTGTGTGTCTCTGCTGCACCCGCTTCCCATGAAGCTTTTCGACAAGATGCCTATATATGGCAGCGCCATTGGACGCCCGCGCTTGATAGTGCCGTGCAAAGGTCCGCCGATGTTGTGGACGGCTGGCGCGTGCTTGCGGCAGAGACCGATGGTCTGGGTCACCTGAGGCCGGTGCAGGCGAATTGGGAGCTGTTGGCCGTGAGCGACCGGCCTGTCACCCCCGTGATTCGCATAGATGGCCAGCTGCAAGACTGGAGCATCGATCGCTTAGTTGCGGATATCGGGTCTGTGGTTTCCGAGTTGCGCGCCACCCATGTCCCCGTAGCGGGTCTGGAGATCGATCACGACTGCGCCACGGCGCGTCTGCCTAAGTACGCCGCTTTCATGAAGGCTTTGCGCCGGGCACTGCCCGATGTCCATCTTTCCATGACGGCACTGCCGGCCTGGATGGAGTCCTCACAACTCGATGCCCTATTGGCACAGGCGGACGAGGTCGTGCTGCAAGTACACGCTGTGCGAGATCCACGCAGCGGCCTGTTCGACACCGGCATCGCGCGGGACTGGATCGAGCGCTTCTCGGTCCGCATCCATGGCCCGTTCCGTGTGGCCTTGCCTGCCTACGGCGTGCGGGTCACCTGGGGCGAGCGCGGCGAGATCGCCGTGGTGGAAAGCGAGATGCCGCGCTTCAGTGCTGGCACCGATGCTGCCGAGCTCATGGCCTCGCCGAGCGAAGTCGCCGCGTTGCTTTCCATGCTCCGGAAGGAGCACCTCGCGCACTTGGCCGGTGTGGTCTGGTTTCGCCTGCCTACGGATGAGGACAGCCGCGCCTGGAACCTCGCCACTTTGCGAGCAGTCATGCAGGGCATGCTACCTGAAGCCGTGGTCTCAGTGGAGTTGCGAGAGAGCAGCACTCCTGGCATGAGCGACGTGTTGCTGGGCAATCCTGGCCCCACTGATGCGGAACTTCCGCAGCGCATCGCGCTTCCGGTGAACTGCGGGGAGGCGGACGGTATCAACGGATATTCCCTGGAGCGGGTAGGTTTGGGCCTCGCGCTCACGCGACTCCAGTCCGGTATCTTGCATGGTCATCATCAGCGCCTAATTGGTTGGGCGCGCTGTACTCAAACCAAGGTAGCTTTCGATGCGCATCCCTAAGCGTTGGTATATCGCTGTCTCTGCCGTTGCTTTCATCGGTGGGGTTCTCGCTTGCGGCCCCGATTTCCCCTGGCAGTTGCTGGATGATCGCAACGTGACTTTGCGTTCGACGCCGGCGAATGACTTCCAGGACGAGATGCCCGCATTCCTGCCCAAGCCGGCGGACCAGCTCAAACCCAATGAAGAATATCTCTTGGAGAGACATTCGTATTACGACGAGAACTGGAATGGGTCGTTGAAGGCGGAGCGCGCCGCAGAGGAAGAGCGGGAACTAAAGACGGAAGCCGAAATAGCTTCGATACGTGTCATGCGCTCTCAGGACAGTGATGACAAGGCCTATGCGGCAGGCGCCGGTCTGCCCGAGGCAGTGCGGCTCTATACTGCAGGCGCCGTGGCGTATCACGGAAATGCCATGACCCAGGCCGCTCGGCGCTTCGAGGCAGTGCTGGCGCTACCGGCGGACCAGCGCAAGTCGCGCGCCACTTGGGCGGCCTTCATGCTTGGACGCATCCATGCTGCGGCTGGTGAGGAGGCTGATGCTGCCAGGTACTTCACCATGACCCGCGAATTCGCATTGCAGGGTGCTCCAGACCCGTTGGGGTTGGCTGTAGCCAGCTATAACGAGGAGGCCGGGATGCACTACCGGTTGGCAGAAGCACTGTTGCATGACGGTGTGCTTCCTGCAGACCAGGCAGAGATTTTCGGTCGCCACATGACGGTGGCTGGCAAGCTCTATGGTGAGGCTGAGGCCCGTGGTTCCCGCTGGAGTTTCAATTCCCTGGTCTGGGTCGCAGGCGAGGTGATGGCGGAACCAGTACGGGTGGAAGCCGCCGCCCGTGACCCATTCATGCAGCATCTCTTGGTGGCCTATACCCTGGGCCGCATACCCGATGCGTCCACCGAACGTAGCGATTACTACTTCGATTACTTCATCGACGGGCACCACCCTTTGGATGCGGCCAGCGGCAAGCCCAACATGATCCTTGAGCCATCGGTCGCGGTACTGGTGGCTGTACTAGAGAAACATCCCGCATCACGGCAGGGATGGGATGGTCTTGGGGCAATCATGTACCGGGCGGGCCGCTATGACCTTGCGGCGAAGCTTGTTGCAGATTCCTCTACGCCCATGGCTGCATGGCTCAAGGCCAAACTCGCCATCCAGAAAGGTGATCTCGCCAAGGCTGCGGAGTTCTATTCCCAGGCGGTGGAATCCTTCAAGTCCACCAAGGCCGGAATCAGCGACTACAATGCCGTATTACTCCAGGGGGAACAGGCTACGCTCGCACTTGCCCGAGGCGAATATCTGGATGCGCTGGATAAACTTTACGCTCAGGGCGATAAGTACTGGGGTGATATTGCCTATGTTGCAGAGCGGATCCTCACTACCGATGAACTGAAGCAGTTCGTGGACACGCGCGGTGCCACGGTCCAGTCGGATCACGTGGTATCCGACGAAGACTACTATGGCATTACCGCGGGTAGCCGGACCGAGTTGCGCGACCTGCTGGCTAGACGCTTGGTTCGTGATGGACGCTACAACGAGTCTTTAGTCTATTTTCACGGCTCGAAGGAGAGTGGGTTCGCCGATCCCCAGGTCCGTGACCATGTTACGGCCTACGCGAAAGCATTAGCCATCGCGGAAGGGAAGGAAGATTCGCTCGCGCGAGCCCATGCCTGGTATGACGCTGGAGTGTTGGCCCGTGAATGGGGCATGGAGATGATGGGCTATGAATCGGCGCCGGATTATTTCTCCGTTCAAGGCTACTACGCCTATGGCTATGGCCAGGAAAAGACGGGCGGCTCCTTCGTAACCGATGACGAGAAACGCCGCTTCAGCGCCAGCACAGCTAAGCCTGACTCGCGTTTCCACTACCGTTTCCTCGCGGTGGATGACCTGCGGAAGGCGGCGGCGCTGGTGCCACCCCGTGGCCAGGCTTATGCAGCCATACTTTGCACCGCCGCCGGCTGGATGTATCACACCCAGGATCAGGCTCCGTTAGGCGACGAGCTGTATAAGCAGTACGTCGCCCACGGTGCTATCGTCGATTTCGCCACCCATTTCGGCAATAGCTGTCCCGATCCGGATTTCACCGAGACTGCGGCGGATGTGACTGACAAGGCACATGCGCAAACCGTGGCCTGGATCGCCGCGCGGAAAGCCGCTGGACACCCTGTAAATCGGCTCAGCTTCATTCAGCGCATCATGGGCAAGATACGTCGGCATATGGGCTTGGCTCTTCTTGCTGTGCTTGGGCTCATGATCGTACTTGCGGGTGCTGCTGCAGCAGGGATCTGGCGGTGGCATTCGAAACCACGCTGATACCGAGAGCTCAATCCAGTTAAATTGTCGGCATGTAGTTATGGGACATTGGGAAAAGATGCTGGATCGGCACGGGTTTTGGTGAAGGTTGTTAATATCAAGAGACCGCAGGATCCCTTTAAGAGGATGACCTTATGAAACGCTATTCCCTGGTCCTGTTGCTGACGTTCCTGGCCTGCGGCTGCGCCCATGCGCCCGCCCCACTGAATGACATCCCGCTCGTATGGGCGCCCACGTCCACCGTCGCCGAGATCGGCGCGATCGACACCACCGGCATGACAGACGTGAAGATCCAGATGGGCGGCTTCACGGACGCGCGCAAGGACACGGCTCTCATCGGGGCGAACCGCGAAGACGGGCAAGACAGGCCCGTTACCACCCGGGATGCCGTCGCCGGTTACGTCACGGACCACTTGCGCGAGACGCTGCAGAAGACCGGCCTCGACGTCGTGGATTCGGGCGGCACCGCGGTCCTGAGCGGCGAGGTCAAGGATTTCTTCGTGACCGAAGTGAACACCTACCACGCGGAGATCACCTTGAGCGTCACGCTGCGCAATGCCGCGGGCAAGACCCTGTGGTCCGGCGTCGTCGGCGGCAGTTCCACCACCTTCGGCCATTCCTATAGCGCGGCGAACTACTACAAGGTGCTGTCCAACGCGCTGGTGGATGCCACGCACACTCTGCTGGCGAACCCTGGCTTCCACGATGCCTTAGCGGCGAAGTGATCGCCGTTGCAAGGGAGAAAATAACCGGGATCGCTTCAGGCCACGCTTTACGAAGCGGCGCAATCCCCTCCCTTGTCACAAAAGAGTCATACAGTTGCCCCCCTCCTTTGAGACGGAAGGGGAGGGGCTATCTTCCGCACCCGTAACCAGCCAGCATCCCTCTGTGAGAGTACCGGTCGTGCGACAGGTTTGGCCGGTGTTAAACCGGGTTTGGCGGAGCGGCCCCCCAAGCTAGACTCGGTGCATGTCCCGTGTAAGTGGCCGTACCGAGTCATGGGGCCCCCGGATACGGCTGGGCCTCATCATCGCCTCGGTCGTGGTGGCTCTGGTCCTGTTTGCCGGAAGCAAGCACTGGCTATCCATAGATGCGCTGCGCAATCACCGCGATGCGCTCCTGCACCTCGTGGAAGGGCGCTATTGGCAGGTCGCGTTCATCATGGCCGGGCTCACCATCACGCTGGTGGGGATGAGCATGCCGGTGACGCCCATCCTGATGCTCCTCTCGGGCCTGTTCTTCAATCGCTGGATCGGCAGCACGTTGATGCTGGTCTCCCTCGCCCTGGGTGCGACGCTCGCGCTGTTGGTGGTGCGCTACCTGGCCCAGGATTTCGTGCGTGCCCGGGTCCAGGACTTCCCGCGCACCCGGCGCCTGCTGAGTAGCTTCGGGCAACATCAGTCCAGCTACCTCTTGTTCCTGCGCTTCGCGCCGGGGATCCCGTTCTGGCTCACCAACATCCTGTATGGCTTGACTGAGATCAGCGCGCTACGCTTCCTGCTGCTGACCCTGGTGGGCCTCATCCCCAGCGTGGTCATCTACTGCAACATCGGCGCGAACCTGGCGCATGTGAAATCGGTCCATGAACTCCTGTCTCCGGGCATCATCGGAGGCCTGGCCCTGCTGGCCGCCCTGTGCCTCCTGCCCGTGGCCGTCCAGCGCTGGCGGCATCGCGCCTGAATCAGGCCTATATGTAGAATAGGACGGCATGTAACGGGGGGTCTGAGCCATGCGTCTTGCTTTCCATCTCGCCATCCTCGCCACCTGCCTGCTGACACCTGCCATCGCGGCGGCAGATGACTCTGGCTGGTATGTGGGTTACAGCGGCGCACAGACCCATGCATCCCAAGCTTCCTATTTCAAGGGCTTCTTCCCTAGGGGGATCGTGCCCTCAGACCCCTCTGTCTCCTCAAGCCTGGATTCCTCGGGCAAGCGCCTCGAAGGAGGCTACTGGTTTACGCCGAATATAGGCGTGCAAGCGGCCATCACGGATCTGGGCCGGTTTTCATTCAAGGCGACGTATGATTCCGGAGGGTTTGTGGGATGCGTCGGCGCGCAGTGTGGTCCCGCCACCATCACCGACTCGCGGATCGAGCCGACCGCGGAGACCCTTGCCCTGACCGGAAGATGGGCGCTTTCCGATGAATTCGACTTGATTGGCCGTGCCGGGGTCTTGTGGGGCAGCACCACGTATGAAGATCAAAGCATCGGCGTCCCTAACGGGCACCCGCGCATAATCGAGGCAAGTCGAGGAGGAACATTGGGCGTCAGTTTGGGGTGGAACTTCACGGATCACTCCGAGCTGCTGCTGGGATGGGACGAGTACACTGGTCTTGGCGGTAACCGCTTCGCGTCATTCAACGTGTCGGCTGTCTCGATAGGCCTGCAATACCACTTCTGACGACACACCCGATGGAGCCATAACCATGCGCTTACGCGCTTTAGCAGCCGCCGTCTTCCTGAGTCTCTTCGCCGTCGCCGCCTTCGCCGCGCCGCCGGGGAAGGACGCCGGCATGCCCTTCAACCTGAAGGCGACCAACCAGGCGTTCCAGAAGAACCCCACCGGCGGCATCCAGCAGATGACGGCGAAGGACCCGAACGACAAGGGCCTCATCGCCGCCATCCGCGCGCGCCTGCTGCAGGAAGCAGAGCGCTTCGGCGATGGCGACTACTCCAGCATCACCAAGGGCGGCGGCAAGCCGATGCCGGGCACCGAGTACCTGCGCGGCATCAAGCACGGCCAGCTCGCCATCACCTACCGCGAGGTACCCGCCGGCGCGGCGGTGGATTACGCGGGCCGCGACCCCGCCACCGTGGATGCCATCCACAAGTGGATCGACGCTCAGATCGGTAGCCACGACTAGGCGCGCTGCAACATATCGGGTTCTATCGGCACACCGATGCAATAGCTGCATTCCGCCGCATTGGCGCATAAGCTGATGCGATGCGCATGGAACGCAGAGCCAGGTCATGAGGATCGCCATCAGCGGCGCCGGCGTCGCGGGGCCCGCGGCAGCGTTCTGGCTGAGCCGCGCGGGCCACGAGGTCACGCTCATCGAGCGGGCGCCCCAGTTCCGCGCCGGCGGCTACATCGTGGACTTCTGGGGCGTCGGCTACGACGTGGCCGAGCGCATGGGCATCATCGGAAAGGTCCGCGACGCGGGCTACCTGGTGCGGGAAGTGCGCCTCGTGGACCGGCAGGGCAGGCGCGTCTCCGGCTTCGACGTGGGTTCCCTGCGCAACGTCACCGGCGACAGGTTCACGAGCCTGCCGCGCGG
This sequence comes from Gammaproteobacteria bacterium, assembly GCA_036383255.1. Taxonomy (NCBI): domain Bacteria; kingdom Pseudomonadati; phylum Pseudomonadota; class Gammaproteobacteria; species Gammaproteobacteria bacterium. The sequence goes on from DASVOS010000016.1 coordinate 31,221, forward strand.
CCAGCTGGCGCTCGCCTCTTACCACGCGCTGGGTGACAAGGTGGAAGCGCTGTTCGGCGAGAGCATCGTCTCGGTGCAGGACACGGGGCCCGCGTTGCGCCTCAGCTTCGAGAAGCAGTCGCCCCGCGAGTTCGACTTGCTCATCGGCGCCGACGGCCAGCACTCCAACGTGCGCAGACTGGTGTTCGGTCCCGAGGAGCGCTTCGAGAAGCGCCTCGGCTACTACGTGGCGGCCTTCGAGGCATCCGGCTATGGGCCGCGGGACGAGCTGGTGTACATGATGCACTGCATCCCGGGGCGGCAGGTCTCGCGTTTCTCCATGCGCGGCGGCCGCACCATGTTCCTGTTCATCTTCCGCAGCGAATACCTGCGCGGGTCCGAGCCGCACGACACGGCGGGGTTCAAGTCCACCCTCGAAGGCGTCTTCGCCGACGTGGGCTGGGAGACGCCACAGATCCTCGCCGCCATGCGCGGGGTGGACGAGGTCTATTTCGACCGGGTGTCCCAGATCAAGTTGCCCGCCTGGTCCAAGGGCCGCGTGGCGCTGATCGGGGATGCCGCTGCGGCCGTCTCGCTGCTGGCGGGCGAGGGCACGGGGCTCGGACTCACGGAGGCTTATGTGCTCGCCGGCGCGCTACGGGATGCCGACGGCGATCACGTGCGCGCGTTCCGGCACTACGAGCAGACGTTGCGCCGCTTCGTCGAGGCGAAGCAGAAGGGCGCGGAGAATTTCGCCTCCACCTTCGCGCCCCGCACGGCCTTCGGCGTCTGGACGCGTGACCAGGCGCTGAAGCTCATGGCTGTGCCGGCCCTGGCGCGGGTCTTCCTGTCCTCCGCGCTCAAGGACGACATCACGCTGCCGGACTATCGCGCCTGATCCGGGCGATCCGGACCGTCGGGTTGGTTACGGCCTCCCGCCCATCCTGTCGCCGCCCAGGGGCCGGCCCGGCGGCTCGAACAGCATGCTCGGGGTGGAAGCTTCCTCCGGCGAGTCGCAGACCTGCTGCAGGAGCTGGATCTTGAGGTCCAGCAGCTGCACGCCGAGGTCGTCCAGGTCCAGGTCGCAATCCTTGGCCCGGGGGAACATGGTGCCTTCCTCTTCCTTCACGTGGTGCTTGGTGTATTCCTCCATCACCTTCACGTGGGCCTGGCAGTCGATGTCGCTCTCGGCGTCCTCCACTTCGGCGATGAGCTTCTTCAGGCTCTCGTGCTCCAGGCGCGCTTCCGGCACGATCAGCTCGTCCTTCTCCTTGGTCCGGGCCGTGCCCGCGAGCGCGTTCTTCACCGCCGGATAGAAGAGCTCCTCTTCCATGCGCATGTGCAGGCTGAGCGCCAGGCACAGCTTGGAGCTGATGAGCTTCCGTTCCGTGATGGTCTTGGCCTTGGAGTGTTTCTCGTAGAGGTCCGTGGCTTCCTGGTGGTCGGCCTTCAGCAGCGCGATCGCGTCCTTGGGCTTGTCTCTCATCGCCTGGGCGGCCTCGAGCATCTTGGTGGCGACTTCGGAGCGCGGGGCGCTGTTCTGTGTCTCTTCAGCCATGTGGGTGTTCCTCCTCGTTTGGGCGGTCAGTGCAGATGCGGGACCATAGAGGACGCCGGCGCCGTTGGCCGTGAGGTGCACCGCAGAATAACGCTGCCCGCAAGATGACCTCACTATTGCTGCGTTCGCAGAACGTGTAGGTCGGCCCGAGGTCGTTCCTGTAATAAATGTCCCGCGCGGTCGCTCCTGGGTTGGTGCACCACTCGGAGAGATGCATGAAGGACTTTTCCCGCTGGGCTCCCGTCCCGTTGCGGCTGATCGTGGGCTACGGTTTCATGGCCCACGGCGTCGCCAAGCTGCTGCGCGGCCCTGAGCACTTCACGGCCATCCTGCAGGCCATCGGCGTGCCCGATCCGCAGCTCATGGCCTGGCTCACCATCGGTATCGAGGTCGCCGGGGGCTTGGCCGTGATGCTGGGCGCCTTCGTCACGCTGGCCAGCCTGCCCATGGCGGTGGTGCTGCTGGTGGCGATGTTCACCGTGCACCTGCCCAACGGCTTCAGTTCCATCAAGCTCCTGGCGGTGACACCCGGCGGCGCGCAGTTCGGGCAACCTGGCTACGAGACGGACCTGCTCTACCTCGCCTGTCTCGCGGCGCTCGTCCTCGGCGGTCCCGGACCGCTGGCCCTGGACGTGGCCTTGGCCAAGAGGAGACGAGGCGGCTGACCGCGGGACTGTGCCCGGGCGCATGGACGGCTGTGCGCCCGTCCCGTAGATTCTGCGGTGCATGGAACGCTACCGCGAGATACTCGATTTCTGGTTCGGGCCCGGCGCGGGCCCCAAGTTCTGGTTCGGCGCCGATGCCGCCACGGACCGCGTGGTGCGCGAGCGGTTCGCAGGCGACCTCGAGGATGCCGTCGCCGGCAAGCTGGATCCCTGGGAAGATTCGCCCGAGAGTGCGCTGGCGCTGGTGGTGTTGCTCGATCAGTTCTCGATGCAGCTCCACCGCAAGCAGCGGCGGGGCTACGAGCTGTCCGCCCTGGCGCTGCCCGTGGCCGAACGGGCGATCATCAAAGGCTTCGACCGGCAGTTGGATTGCGCCCGGCGCGGCTTCCTCTACATGCCCTTCATGCACGCCGAGGACCTGACGCATCAGGAGCGCGGGGTGCAGCTCTTCTGCACGCTCGTGCAGGAATGCGGCCCCGGCGACCAGGAAGCCAACACGGGTTTCCTGAAGTACGCCCGGCTGCACCGTGACATCGTCGCCCGCTATGGCCGCTTCCCGGGACGCAACGCCGCCTACGGGCGTGAGAGCACGTATGCCGAGCGGGTGTATCTCGATGAGGGAGGGTACTTCTAGGCGCGCCCGTGCAGCATCCGTGACCTGGCTCAGGTGCTTCGGGTTTGTGGTGGCCCGCACAGATTCACGCGGTGCCCGCCCGTAGATTTTGTGGCATCACGCAAGGAAGCTACGAGGAACGCCGCCATGCCGAAGGATGATGTAATCGGGCGCAAGGTCCGCGCCGTCAAGGATTGGATGTCGAAGGTCACGCACCAGGTCACTGCATCCGGCAACACCGACGCCCGCAGTCCCAACGGCGAGCGCCGCATCCGGGACGTGGGCCGCCTGCCGGAACGCCGCGGTACTGACCGGCGCGACATCGTCTGAGGCCTTGCAGCCTCAGAGCAGGTCCGGGTGGGGGAAGTCCTGGTAGCCCTTGTAGATCGTGAGGGCGGACATGCTCGCCTGGACCGGGCGCGGGGCACGCTGCGTGCGCGGCTTGAACGGCTTACCCGTGTGGCCGGCCTTGGCCTTGTTGGTGACCAGCCGCCCGTTCTGCATCATTTCGCCGAGATAGCGTCCCGTGGGACAGAATATCTCGTCGCCCACGCGGTGGCCTACGTGCCGGCCGCTGTAAGTCCAAAGGTCGTTGCCCATCCAGTAGCCGAAGCACTGGCCCGACCAGGTCCATATCCAATCCATCTTCGCGATCCTTCAGCCACGGAAGGGTGCTTTTCGCTCTCGTTATGGCGGGCATTCTAATAGATATTTAGTGTACTAATAGAATCGTACGACATTTTTTTAGCGAGCGGGTGGGCCGCGCCCCGCGGGGACATCTGGGCTCACCAACGAGGGATCGAGCTTGCCGTCTTGGATCAGCTTTATCAGCAGCTGCGGGCCGCGGACAGGCGTCCGCGGCCCGCGTCCTCACACACTGATGTGCAGCTTATCTGCCGCCGCTTCCGCTGCCATGGCTATGCTGGCCGCCCCGGCGCTGGGCATCCTTGTCCACCGCCGCACCGCTGGCGTTCGAGCCGCTGTGGGAGCCGCTTCGGCCCGAGGCGCTGCGGCTGCGTGAGCCGCCGCGGCTCTGGCTCGAACCGCTTTGGCTGCGGCCGGCCGCCTGCATGGGTTTGCCGCCGTTCTGTTCATCGCTCATCGTGCATCTCCTCTGTCGTGGGCAGCCTTGAGTGCCCGCCGTGCGAGCCGCCCGTGCGCATCAGCGTGTGCGCATTCTCGTCCTCCTCGCCGGAGCGACTGTGAAGCGTTCCGCGGTCTCTGGACGACATGTGCAGATGTGATGCGTACGTGCCGCTGATGGGGTCATCCCAAATGCGGGCCGCGGACAAACGAAAGCCGGTGGACTCGCATCCACCGGCCCCGTGCGCACGAGCGCGGTGAGGCTTAGCGGTTGCTTCCGCCTTGTCCGCCCTGTCCGCCGCCGCCATGGCTGTGCTCGCCGCCGCGACGCTGGGCCTCTTTATCCGTCGCCGCACCGCTGGCGTTCTGGCCGCCGTGGGAGCTGCTCCGGTTGCTGCCACTCTGGCTGCCGCTGCGGCTGCTGCCGGACGAACCTTCATCCTCGTCTTCCGATGAAGACGCGGCGCTCTGGCTCTGGCCGCCATGGCTGTGCTGTCCGCCCCGCCGTTGGGCTTCCTTGTCCTGGCTCGCGCCGCTCTGGCCGCGGCCGGCAGCTTCCACGCGGGAGCTCTCGTCGGACTCGTTGCTGGTCTGGTTGTTGCGGTCTTGCTCTGTGTTCATCTGAATTCCCTCTCGTCTGGGCAGCTTGCGGTGCGGTCCTAAAGCGGCGGCTGCCGGCGCCGCTGGACCACGGCCCGGCATGGAACCGGGCGTCCTCGCATTCTGCTCGGCGTGGATGCCAGAAGTGTGAACCGGCGCGCAGTCCCGGCACGACACATGCAGATGTGAGGCCAGTGCAACCTGGATGGGGTGTTCCTAAACTTGCGTAGGCGACTGGAAGTGAGGGGCGTTCAGCGCGGGTACTGGTCGAGATGACGCAGCACTTCGGGGATGCGGTCGAGCTGGCGCTTGGAGAGATAGCCGTCCGCGCCGGCCTTGGAAGAGATCTCGGCGAACACGTGCGACTCATGCCATGAGAGCACCACCACGCGCGGTGGCTTGTGGCGCGCTTTCAGGGCCTTCGCCACGGCTGCGCCGGTCATGTCCTCCATGTTGAAGTCCGAAAGCACGAGCTGCGGCTCGAGCTCGCTCGCGAGCTTCAGCGCTTCCCAGCCGTTGCGCGCCTGGCCCACGATCTCGATGTACGGTTGCTGTTCCAGGAATGCCGCGAGGGAGGAGAGGAAACGCGCGTTGTTCCCGACCAGCAGCGTGCGCAGCCTGCGGCCTAAGCGTTCCGTGGGTTCGTTCGCCGGTGTCGTTTCCATGGTGGGATTCTTTCCGGGATGCGTTGACGCTGCAAATCTTCTTGACATAGTGGCACTGTGTCCGCTCGGCATCATGGTTTGTGTGGGACCGCACAGACGCAGGCACGACATGCCCGTAGATTCCCTGGCTCACCTTTCCGTCGGCCGACACGAGGATAACCCCATGCCCCGCAAGAAGACGCTCCGCTCCAAGGTCACCGAGAAGATGTTCGAGGCCGAGAAGTCCCGGCCCAGCGACGCCATCGAACTGCTGAAGACCGACCACAAGGAGGCCACCGCTCTGTTCAAGAAGTTCTTCAAGGCCCGCACCGCCGCCCAGAAGAAGGACTTGGTGGGCGAGATCTGCCTGGCTCTGAGCATCCACATGCGCATCGAGGAAGAGATCTTCTATCCCGCCGTGAAGCAAGCCCTCGGGAAGGACGACAAGGAACTGGTTCCCGAAGCCCGCGTCGAGCATTCCAGCCTCAAGAAACTTATCACCGAAGTGGAAGCCGCGGAGCCGGACGAGGAGTTCGATGCGCGGGTGCAGGTGATGTGCGAGTACACCAGCCACCACGTCAAGGAAGAAGAGACCAAGATGTTCCCCAAGGTCCGCGATACGGACGTGGACCTCGAGGCGCTCTGCCAGAAGCTCCTGCAGCGCAAGCTCGCGCTCATGGACAGCATCGCCAGCAAGGCCTCGGGCCGCGCCAAACCGCCGCGCCCCAGCAGTCTGTTCAAGGGCCGTGGCGCACGCGGCAGCGCGCGCAGCAGCTCCAGCCGCAGCACCGGGCGTTCCCATGCCAGACATTGAGCGCGGCATCCGCACCGTGAAGGGCTGGCTGCTGAGGGCCACCCAGAAATCCAGTGTGCAGGAGAGTCCGTCGACGCGCGGCGCCGGCGAACGCCGCTACGGCCTCGACGATCGGCGCGGCCCGCCGCGACTGAATGCCTCTGATCGTCGAGACGGCCAGCCGGGCGTCGGCTAGCGATGGAGAAGCAAGCTGGCCGTCTCATCGCGACGGCCAGCTTGGTCCTTCCTTAAGACCGTTTCTTCCGGCGGCCACCCCGGGATTTCTTCTTGCGCCCGCCCGATTTCTTCTTGCGCTTCGGCGGCACTTTCTTGCCTTTCTTGCGCGCCTTGGACAGGCCGATGGCGATGGCCTGCTTGCGCGACTTCACCTTGCCGCCGCGTCCGCCCTTGCCGCTCCTGGCCTTGCCGCGCTTGGCGCGGTGGATCTCGCGGCCCACGTCGCTGCGTGAGCTGCGGGAGTACTTGCGGCGCTTCTTCTTCCTTGCCATGGTCTCTTCCTCTTTGCTGCCTCGAAATCAGCCTCCCTTGTATCCTCCGATGATCGGCAGGATCTCACCCGTGATGTAGCTGGAGCAGGCGGGCGCCGCCAGGAACACGTAGGCCGGCGCGATCTCCTCCGGCTGCGCCGCGCGCTTCATGGGCGTGGACTGGCCGAACTTCGCCACGCCCTTGCCGCCGCTGTCGGCGGGATTGAGGGGCGACCACACCGGCCCCGGGGCCACCGCGTTCACGCGGATGCCCTTCTGCACCAGGTTCTCCGAGAGGGAGCGGGCCAGCATGTGCAGGCCGCCCTTGGTGGCGGAGTAGGCGAGCAGGTCGCTGTTGCCCACGAGCCCGGTCACCGAGCCCGTGATGATGATGGAGCTGCTCCCGGATTTCATGTGCGGCACCGCCGCCTGGCACATGAACACCGTGCCGTAGAGGTTGGTCTTCATGTGCATGTCGAGGGCCTCCTCCGTGAGATCCTCGAGCTTGGTGCTGTGCATCTGGAAGCCGGCGTTGCTGACAAGGATGTCCACGCCACCCAGTTCCGCCACGGTCTTCTTCACGGCCTCCTCGCAGAACTTCTTGCTGCGCACGTCGCCGGGGATCAGGATCGCCTTGCGGCCCTCCTTCTCCACCGCGCGCTTGGTCTCCTTAGCATCGTCGTGCTCGTCCAGGTACACGATGGCCACGTCCGCGCCTTCCCGCGCGTAGAGCACCGCCACGGCGCGGCCGATGCCGGAGTCGCCGCCGGTGACGATCGCCACCATGTCCTTGAGCTTCTCCGAGCCCTTGTAGCGCGGCGCGTCGTACATGGGCTCGGGCTCCAGCCGTGACTCGTGGCCGGGTTTCTTGTGGTGCTGCTGCGGGAACGAGGAGGGGTACTCGCGCATGCCGGTCTGGACCGCATGCTCCTTCTCCCGCTCGCCTGAACGGGATTCGTCCTTCCGGTCGACGTCTGCCTGGATGCGGCGGTGCTGTTTCGCGACCTTGTCGGGGTCATGGGTGCGGGTGCTGTTCTGTGCCATCGCTTGCTCCTCTTTGTCCATGGTGGCGCGTACGTCAGGAAGTCTGCGGCGACGGCGGCGGCGATGCTGCGAATCAGCCGACAAAAAGCCGAACAGCACTTCCGTTCACACCCTTAGGGTCTCTACCGCATGCGAGGGGCGCCGGCCGGGGCGTACGATGCCGCTTTGAACGCATTAGGAGCAGGCACATGGAACGACAGCGTGAAGCCGGCAACGCCGGAATCGGCGGCAACATGCGCGCGGCGGTGGAGGTCGCGAACCGTTGCCGCGACGTGTGCCTCGGCACCGCCGTCAACTACTGCCTGCGGGAAGGCGGCGAGCATGCGGAGCAGGCGCACCTGCGCCTGATGCTGGATTGCGCCGAGATCTGCCGCACCGCGGGCACTTTCATGCTGGTCGATTCCCCCTACCATCAGGACGTGTGCGCCGTCTGCGCCGAGATCTGCGACGACTGTGCCCGCGAGTGCGAGGACATGGAGGGCATGGAAGCCTGCGCGCAGGCTTGCCGCGACTGTGCCGAGAGTTGCCGCCAGATGGCGGACGCGGAGCCGCACCTGCAGACTGCCGGCGCGGTGGCCCGGGCGCGCCGCCGCGGCTCCGAGGCGCACGACGTCTGAATCCGGCGCTCAGGGGTCAGCGCGGTCCTCGCGGCGGGATGCCTCCCGCAGCCGGTTGTGCATGGTGGTGGCCGCCACCGCGGCCTGGCCGATGGCCACACTGATCTGGTTGAGCCCCTGCACCACGTCACCGGCCGCGAAGCAGTTGCGCACCGAGGTCTCCTGGTGGCCGTCGGTCACGATACGCTGGTCCTCGCCGATCTCCACCTGCAGGCGCGTCGCCAGGTCGTTGCGCGGCGTGCAGCCCATGGCTGAATAGACGAGGTCGAAATCCAGCTCATGGCCGCCGGTGAGGGTGAGGCGTATCCGGCCGCCTTCCGTGTCCGCCGCGAGCTTCGCCAGCGGCTGCTCTATGACCTGCACCTGCCGGTCCTCCAGCCGCAGGTACGCAGGACTGCCCGGGTCCACTTGGATCCCTTGGGTCAGGACCGTGACGCGGTCGCTGAAGTCCCGCAGGAAGTCCGCCTCGCCGAAGCCGCTCTCGCCGGAGCCCAGCACCAGGATGTCCTTGCCGCGCGCTTCATAGGCGTCGCAGACGGGACAGTAACGCACCAGGCCGTCCCGCACCGCATCCACGAGGTCCGGCAATTCCGGCTTCACGTCCACCACGCCGGTGGCTAGCAACAGCGTGCGTCCATGCACCGGCCCCATGCGCGTCTCCAGCATGAACGAGCCGGGCACCTGGCGCGCGTCCTCGACGCGGGTGTGGTCGATGCGTCCACCCGCATCCAGCACTTGCCGGCGCATGCGTTCCAGCAGCTCCGGCCCCTCGATGCCCTTCGGAAAGCCCGCATGATTGTGGGTGACCGGCACCCAGGCGGCACGGCTCTCTCCCGAGTCAAGGACCCGCACACTGCGGCGGAACCGCGCCAGGTAGTAGGCGGCCGCCAGGCCGCCCGGCCCGCCGCCCACGATCAGCGCATCGAAGAGCTTTTCTCCGTCTTCCATGCCGCGAGGTTAGGGCGGCTGGCGACTCCTCCGCCACCATTCGCTCCATAACGCGACCCTTAAGGCTTCCACCGCATCGGCAGCGCCGGGCATGCGGAGTAGCATCGGTCCTTTACCAGGAGCAGGACATGGCAGCGGGAACGGAGAAGCAGCAAGGGCCGCGCAATGGTGCCGACATCCTGGTGGAGACGCTCATGGCCTTCGGCGTGCGGGAGCCGTCCCGCATGCCGCTGCAGCTCTAGGCATTACAGGTCAAATCGGCTCAGCAATACACGCGCCACTGCCTATACTCGTCCCATGTCCACCGTGTTCGATCCCGAATGGCTGCCGCTGGAGCGGCACATGATCGCAGGTCTCAAGCCCGGCGACGTGCTGCGCCGCTGGAAGACCGGCGTGTGGCACCTCGGCATCTACCTCGGCGACGGCAAGGTGCTGCACAACGTGCCCGGCGACTCCGTCGGTGAGCGGCTCACCTCCTACCACACGTTCGCCAGCGGCAAGGACGTGCAGGTGGCGCGGGGGTATCCGGCACTGCGTGCCGAGGTGATGCAGCGCGCCACCGAGATCCTGGAGAACCCGCGCGCCTACTCGTACATCTGGCGCAACTGCGAGCACACTGCCTACGAGATCATGGAGGGCCAGCCCCGCAGCCCCACGGTGCAGCGCGTGAACGGCGTGTTGAGCGTGATGGTGGTCGTATCGCTCACGGCGCTGGCGTACAACTTCCGCCGCGAGATCGGTTCCGGGTTGCGGCGGTTCGGGCGCGGGTCCTAGTCCGGTCGCGGAAGGCTCACTTGGTGCCGAGGTCACCCGGCCAGCTGCGGGGAAGGCGGGAGAGCAGGTCGAGCGCACTCTGCCTCGACCAGGCGTTGGAGTGGATCGGCCGCAGGGCGCGGGTATCCTGGTGTTCCCTCACCGGGACCGGTTGCTTGGGCGCGATCTCGGGCTTCTGGCGCCGCAGGGGGCGTTGCGGTCCGGTCGCGGGGTTCTCCGAGAACGCCACGCAGCGGCCATCCTTGTCGCGCAGCCAGCCCCTCTCGAACCAGCCCAGCAGCACGCCACGGTAGGAATAGACCGCGTCCGCGTCCATGTAGGCGACGGCCTCGCCGGTGAAGAGGAAGATGTGCACCTCATCATCGCTGTATGCGATGGCTTGGCCGCTCTGGTCGTAAAAGACTATCTGCACGTGCCCCACTCAGCGAGATCTGCGGCGGCCCGCCCATAAGGGCGGCATCGCAGACATGATACGCGATGCTACCGGGCCTGAAAATTTGACAGGCCATTTAACCGTTGCGTCGGACCGCTGATGCATTCGGCGCGAATGCGGCGGAAATCACGGACACGGCGTGCGGCGCATAGCAGCATTCATGCGCATGCGCAGGCCCCTCAAGTACCTCTCCATCGCCCTCGTCAGCCTGCTGGCGCTGCTCCTCCTTGCGACGCTGGGCCTCGCGCGATACGCGCGCACCGGCGCGTTCCATGCCCGCATCGAGACCGCCGCTTCGCGGGGGCTGGGCATGGAGGTGAGGGCAGGCGCGCTGGGCCTGGGATTCCTGCCTACTCCCCACTTGACCCTGCACGATGTGCGCGTACGCAACCGCGGCGTGGACGTCGCGGCCATCGACGTGATGCATGTGCGGTTCCGGCTCTTCCCGCTGCTGCAGCGGCGAGCGGAGCCCGCGACCCTGGACCTCGATGGGCTGCATCTCCTGGTCAAGAAAGGCGAGGACGGCATCCTGGACCTCGTGCGCAGCCAGCCTCCCGCCCACAAGCGCGCCCATGGGCCCATGGAGATCCGTGTGGAGGATGCCAGCGTCCGTTACGAGGGTGCGAAGACCGGCGCCTGGGTGGAGGCGGTGGGCTGCGAAGCGCGTGTGCACGACGTGCGCACCGAGATGCCCGACGGCCGGCCCGGGCTGCAGCGCGTGAGCCTCACCGGCGACATCGCCTGCAAGCAAGTGCGCGCTCCCAAGTTCGCCGGTACCGACCTCAAGGCCGGCATCTCCGCCGGCGGCGGCGTCTATGCCTTCGAGCCCGTGAGCCTGCAGGCCTTCGGTGCCGAGGGCCGCGGCAGCCTGCATGCCGACGTGGTGCAGTGGCGCTACACGGTGGATCTCGCCGTGCCGCAGCTGGACGTGGCGCGGTTCATCAAGGATATGGGTTTGCGCCAGCTCGGGGAAGGCAGCGTGGCGTTCGCGGCGGACATCGCGGCCCAAGGGAAGGACCGCGACGAGGTGGTGAAGAGCGCCTCCGGCAGCCTGTCGCTCCAAGGCAAGGAACTCAAGCTGGAAGGCTACGACCTGGACGGCGAGCTCAAGCGTTTCGAGCACAGCCAGCGCTTCAGCCTGGTGGACATGGGCGCGCTGTTCTACGCCGGCCCCCTGGGACTCGCAGCCACCAAGGGCTATGACTTCTCCCGCATCAAGGGCCCGGGCGGCGGCACCAGCCCCATCCACGTCCTGCTCTCGGACTGGAAGGTGAAGCACGGCGTCGCGACAGCGAGCGATGTGGCCATGTCCACCGATACGCACCGCATGGCGCTGCAGGGCAAGCTGGACTTCAACAGCGAGAGCTTCAACGGCGTCACCGTGGCGGTGGTGGACGCCCAGGGCTGCGTGATCGCGCGGCAGGACATCTCGGGCAGCTTCACGCGACCCAAGCTCGAGAAGCCCGACATCCTGGCGGCCCTCACCGCGCCGGTGCGGCGGCTGGTCAACAAGGGGGAGAACCTGCTGACACAGCGGGGCTGCAAGGCGTTCTACTCCGGATCCGTCAAGCCCTACTAGCGCGCTGTTGAAGATCCGATACGCACGTGAGGGCAATCCGCGATCGAAGCCGGGCCTTCACCCGATGTCGTTATGTGACATGCGCCGATACATTGGTCGCCAGCAGCAAGGAGAGCAGCATGCATTACATCCTCGACAGCTACCAGAACGTCGTCTGCAGTCCCGGCGACAACGAGAGCATCGAATCCGTCGGGCCCCGGCCGGATCCGGGCAGCGTGGAGCATGCCGGAGATGGCGATCCTGATTACGACAACCCCGAACGCCTCGCCGGAGATCTCTCGTCGGACCGGGCGGAAGGCGACCCGAAGCGGCGGTCGCCTGCGGGCCATGGTAGCGGCGACCGCAACGAGGCCGGCTATGCAGAGGACGGCGAGAGCGTGCGCGGCCGCGGCGCGAGCGGTGAATCCTACGAAGACGAGGCCGACGAAGCGCTGTTCAGGCCGCGGCGCGAGCGCTGATCACTTCGGGTCGAGAGTAGAGATGAATGCCGTCATGTCCTTCGGCAGACCCGCGCTCAGGGCCCACTGACCCGAGCGCCGGAACAGCAGCAGCGGCGTGCCGGGATCGCCCACTTGCCTCAGCTGCTCGCCGTGGGCGAGCAGCGCGGCGCTGACTTGCGGCGGGATGGGGGAGAGGGGCGGGATGCCGCCTTCCTCGTGGGCGGTGTCGAACTGAGTCTCGTCTAGCGCGAGCGCCGCGGCCTTGTCCTTCGCCGCGAGGATCGCAGCTGAGCGGCCCGGGCTGGATTCCTTCAGGAACGCCACCATCACCCAGCGCACCCGCACCTTGCCCGCTTCCAGGAACGGCCGCAGCTGCGTCCACAGGTGATTGCAGTAGATGCAGTTGGGGTCAGCGTAGGCATAGAGCAACGGTGCATCCGGCTTGCCTTCCTCCACCGTGGCGAGGTCCTTCGCCAGCGAGGTGGCGAGCGACTCGGCCTGGGGTGCCATCACGTACTTGTCGAAGTACTGCTGGGTGAGGTTGTTCCCGTCCTTGTCCACCAGCGGTGCGCCGAACACATAGGCGCCGCTAGGCGTGGTGAAGACGATCACGGGACGGTCGGGCAGCCTCACCACCCAGCCGGTGAGGCCGTCCACCGCTGGGAAGCTGCGCTCCAGCTTGGCGCCGCTGTCCAGCAGCTGTTTGAGCGCGGGAGGAGCATCGGTGGCGAAGGTGGTGAGCGGCAGCAGGGCCGCGAGGAGAAGTGCGTATGGGTGTCTCATGGAGCGATTGTGACAGGTCGCGCGCAGTACGGGAAATGCTCCGGTTTGACGCGTCGCGGGTGCAAGGCGAAGACTGCCGTTTTGCAGGAGGCATGTGATGACCCCAGTGAAGCTCAGCCAGCGGCAGGCTAAGTCCGCTGCCTGCATCCATACCAGCCAGGCCCAGGAGGTGGAATACGCCCGGCATGAGTGCCCCGAGTGCATGGCCCTCGGCGACGAGTGGGTGCAGCTGCGCATCTGCATGACCTGCGGCCACGTGGGCTGCTGCGACAGCTCCAAGAACAAGCACGCCGCCGCGCATCACAAGAGGACTGGGCACCCCATCATCAAGACGATCGAACAGGGAGATGACTGGGCCTGGTGCTATGTGGAAAACACCTATCTAAAGTAGGCCGGCCTGCGTGGCTTGCCGGGTTTCACCGAACGGTCAAGGAACCGTCATAGCCTCTTTATAAGCCAACGGCATCCTGACGCTCGGAAACCCGTCAGGAGACCGTCATGGCCGTCAATCCGGAACTGCTGTTCGAGGGCGCCGCTCCCGCCGTCCTGGGGAAACCGGACCTGCACGTGGGCCTCGCCCGCGACGACGAGGAGTTGCGTGCCGCCCAGCGGCTGCGCTACCGGGTGTTCGCCGGGGAGATGCAGGCACGCCTGCACAGCGAAGAACCCGGCCTCGACGTGGACCCCTTCGATGCCTACTGCCGCCATCTCATCGTGCGCGACCGGCGCAACGACGAGGTGGTGGCCTGCCTGCGCGTGCTCCTGGATGTGGACGCGCAGCGTGCGGGCTCATTCTATTCCGAGACCGAGTTCGACCTCGGCAACCTCATCACCGCCCCCGGCCGCGTGATGGAGATAGGGCGGGTCTGCGTGCACCCGGAGTATCGCGGCGGAATGGTGGTGTCCATGCTGTGGGCAGGGCTGGCGCGCTTCTTCCAGGTGTCGCAGTTCAATCGCATCCTGGGCTGCGCCAGCATCCCCGTGCTGGGCGACGGCGCCAACGCCATGGCCGCCTTCGCCACCCTGGCGGAGCGCTACATGGCGCCGGAGGAGTTCCGGGTGCGGCCGAAGCTGCCGCTGCCGCTCAGGGACGGGCCTGTGCCGCCGGCGCGCATCCCCTCGCTATTGCTCGCCTACATGCGCCTCGGCGCGCGGATCTGCGGCGAGCCCTGCTGGGATCCTGACTTCAACACCGCCGACGTGGTGGTATTGCTGGATCCGGCGGACCTGCGCCAGCGCTATGCGCGGCGTTTCCTGAAGCAGGTTGCCTGAGCCCATGCCGCGTGGGCTGATTCGCTTCCTGCGCGCGTCGCTGCTGGCGGTACATGTGCTGCTCGGCCTGCTGTTGGGCGGCCTCACGCTCACGCTGCCACCATTGCGGCGGCAGGTGCCGGCGTTGCGCAGCTGGTGGCTCATGCAGGGGGTCGCGATCCTGGGCATCCGGGTCATCGCCTGCGGCCGGCCCGCACGAGGCCTGATGCTGGCGAACCATCTCTCCTGGGTCGACATCCTCGTGCTCGCCACCCAGTCACGTTCCGGCTTCGTGGCCAAGGCGGAGATGGCGCGCTGGCCGCTGCTCGGCTGGCTGGCGCAGATGGGCGGCACCGAGTTCGTGCGCCGCGGTTCCCATGACGACGTGAAGCGCGTGCTCGCGCGCATGGTGGCGCGGCTCGAGGCCGGTGAGAGTCTGACGCTCTTCCCGGAGGGCACCAGTACGGGCTCCACGTTGCCGCTGCGTTTCCGGCCGCGCCTCTTGCAGGCGGCGGTGGACGCGGGAGTGCCGGTGCAGCCGGTGGCGCTCTATTACGGCACTCGGCTGTCGGCGGTGGCGTTCGTGGGGGAAGACAGCTTCCTCTGCCATCTGTGGCGCCTCCTGGCGGCGGAGCCGGTGCTCGCCGAGGTGAACTTCCTGCCGGAGCTCGCGAGCCGGTCGGGCGACTGCCGTCTGCTGGCGGATGAGTCCTGGCGCGCCGTGACCCACGCGCTGACCCGCCTCGAGCGGTTCGAGCGTGAGGCCGTGATCACGGGAGACGAGGGACTAGGCGAGCCGGAACCGGCCGGCGTCGTCTGACGGTCGGTGGGGAGGGATCATGGAAGAGAACGATCTCAGCACACACATCTCGCATGCCTTCAACGATGACCTGACGCGGATCCGCACCCTGACGCTGGACATGGGACACATGGTGGAGCGGCAGATCGGCGCTGCACTCACCGCGCTCACCACCGCGGACGTGCATCTGGCCCACCAGGTGGAAGTGGAGGACTACCGGGTGGACCTCTTGGAGGTCGCCATCGACAACGAATGCAGCCGGGTGATCGTGCGGCGCCAGCCTACCGCCATGGACCTGCGCTACGTGCTGTCGGTCATCAAGATCACCTCCGATCTGGAGCGGATCGGCGATGAGGCGGAGAAGGTGGCGCGCATCGCCGTGCACCTCACGGGACTGGACCGCCCGTGGGACAACTACGCCGAGCTCGGCCTCCTGGGGCAGGACGTGCGGGACATGGTGCGGGACGCGGTCATGGCGTTCGAGACCTACAACGTGCGCCTGGCGCGGGACGTGCTGCGCCGGGATGCGGCGGTGGACCAGCGTCACGAGGCCATCAACGCCCGCTGCATGGCTGCCATGAGCACCGACCCCCGCGACATCCGCCGGCTGCTTTATGTGCTGTGGCTGACCCGGGCCCTGGAACGCGCCGGGGACCATGCCAAGAACGTGAGCGAGCAAGTGTTTTACTTTGTAGAAGGGCTGGATATCCGGCACGTGACTCCGACGCACGCGCCTGCCTGACCGCCCCATTTTCGGGGTAACCTTAAGTCCATGAAGAAGAAGCAGGCGCCCCACGTCCTGGCCGCGGTGGACCTCGGCTCGAACAGCTTCCACCTGCTGGTGGCGCAGGTCACCGGACGGCGCATCGAAGTGCTGGACAACATGCGGGAGATGCTGCGCTTCGGCTCGGGCCTGGATGCCCGCGGCCGCATCACCCGCCACGCGGAGTCGCGGGCGCTAGCCTGCCTCAAGCGTTTCGGCGACCGGCTCTCGGGCTACAACCCGGAGTTCGTGCGGGCGGTGGGCACCAACACCCTGCGCCGTGCCCGTGCCAGCCAGGACTTCATCGCCGAGGGCGGCCGCATGCTCGGGCACCCCATCGAGGTCATCAGCGGCATCGAGGAGGCACGGCTCATATATAGGGGCGTCTGCGCCTACCTGCCGCCCTCCCGCGAGCGGCGTCTGGTGGTGGACATCGGCGGCGGCAGCACCGAGCTCATCGCGGGGCAGGGCGGCGAACCGAAGTTGATGGAGAGCCTGGCGATCGGTTCCGGCACCGTCACCGACCAGCATTTCCTGCGCGCCGGCGTCACCCGCAAGAGCTACGCGGATGCGCTGCTGGCAGCGCGCCGCCGCCTGGAACCGGTGGAAGCGGCACTGCGTCGCGCCGGCTGGCGCGTGGCATTGGGCTCTTCCGGGACTATCCGGGCAGTGAGTAACGTGTTGGAGGAACTGGGCTGGACCCGCGGCGAGATCACCCATGCGGACCTCCTGCGCCTCGCCGAGCTGCTGGTACAGAAGCGCCACCACCGCCGCTACGAGCTGCCGGGCCTCAAGGCGGAGCGCGCGCCGGTATTCGCCGGCGGCGTGGCGGTACTGCAGGCCGTGTTCGAAGCGCTGGATCTCGGCGTCATGGAAGTGGCGCCGGGCGCGCTACGTGAAGGCGTGCTGCTGGACCTCGTCGGCCGGCTCAAGGACCGGGACGTGCGGGCGGCGGCGGTGGACTCACTCATGGCCCGCTACAGCGTGGACCGGGAACAGGCCCGGCGCGTGGCGGACACAGTCCAGAAGCTCGCCCGCGGCGCGACCCATTGGGACCTGGGAGACGACGGCCGGCGCGCCCTGGGCTGGGCGGCGCAGCTGCACGAATGCGGCCGGGCGGTGGCCCGCAGCGGTTACCACAAGCATGGCGCCTACATCCTGGCGAACGCCGACATGGCGGGTTTCGCCCGCAACGAGCAGCAGCTCCTGGCGGCGCTGGTGCGAAGCCACCGGGGGAGGGTGGACCCCGACGTGTTCTATGGTTTCGCCTGGGCCGAGCAGGACAGGGCGCGCCGGCTCACGGCGCTTCTGCGCCTCGCCTATTCCCTCAATCGTGGCCACGAGCCCGAGGTGCCGCGCTTCAGCTTCAAGGTGCGGGGCAACCAGCTGAAGCTCAAGTTCCAGAAGGGTTGGCTCAAGCGCCGGCCGCTGCTGGAAGCGGACATGGAAGAAGAGATAAAGAACTTAAGAGACCTGGGATTCAATCTGAAGGTCAATTGATTTATTTATCCGCGTACTGCGCCAAGAGTTCTTGTTGTGCCGAATGGTGTTTCTTACCCTTGGCCGACAGCCGCCGATAGCGCCCGTCGGTGGCGAGCTGCCAGGCGCCGGTGTTGTCCTTGAGGTAGCGTTTCAGGTCCACCAGCAGCCGGTCCCGTAGCTTCTTCTGGGTGATGGGGAAGCACACCTCCACCCGGCGGAAGAAGTTGCGCTCCATCCAGTCGGCGCTGGCGCAGTAGACCTCGCGCTTGCCGCCGTTGTGGAAGCAGTAGACCCGGGTGTGCTCCAGGAAGCGGCCCAGCACGGAGCGCACCCTGATGTTGTCGGACATGCCCGGGATGCCGGGCCTGAGGCAGCACACTCCTCTTACGATCAGGTCGATCTTCACCCCCGCCATCCCGGCCCGGTACAGGGCCTGGATCACGCCGGGTTCGGTGAGGGCGTTCAGCTTGGCGATGATGCGGGCCGGCTTGCCGGTGGCGGCATGCTTGCGCTCCCGGTCGATCATCTCAACGACGTCGGTGTGCAGCGTGAACGGCGACTGCTTGAGGCAGGAGAGCTTGCTCAGCTTGCCGAGACTGGTGAGCTGCAGGAAGATGCGGTTCACGTCCTCACCCATGTCCGCGTCGGCGCTGAACAGGCTGTAGTCGGTGTAGATGCGCGAAGTGCGCGGGTGGTAGTTGCCGGTGCCGAGGTGCACGTAGCGCCGGAGTCTCCGGCCCTCGCGCCGCACCACCAGTATCATCTTCGCGTGGGTCTTGTAGCCCACGATGCCGTAGACCACGTGGGCGCCGGCTTCCTGCAGGCGGTTGGCGAGCGCGATGTTGTCCGCCTCGTCGAAGCGGGCGCGCAACTCGATCACCACCGTGACTTCCTTGCCGGCATGGGCGGCGGCGAGCAGGGCGTCGACGATCGGCGAGTCCGGGCCGGTGCGGTACAGGGTCTGCTTGATGGCCAGCACCTTGGGATCGGCGGCGGCCTGGCGCAGGAAATCCAGCACCGGCATGAACGACTCATAGGGGTGGTGCAGCAGCACGTCCTTATCGTCCAGCACTTCGCAGATGGGCTTGCCGCCGGTGAACGCCTTGGGGATACCGGGGACGAACGGCGGGTACTTGAGCTCAGGCCGGTCCACCATGTCGTACACGGCGTCGAGGCGGCTCAGGTTCACCGGTCCTTCCACCGTGAAGAGGTCCTCGGGCGCGAGCTCGAACTCCGAGAGCAGGAACGCAGCGGTCTCCTCGGGGCATTCGGCCGCGACCTCGAGGCGCACCGCATCGCCGTAGCGGCGCGAGGCCAGCTCACCCTGCACGGCGCGCAGCATGTCGTCGATGTCTTCCTCGTCCACATACAGATCGCTGTTGCGGGTGACGCGGAACTGGTAGCAGCCCGTCACCTTCATGCCCGGGAACAGCTCTTCCACGTGGGCGTGGATGACGGAGGAGAGCAGCACGAAGGGGTGCCCTTCCTTCGCCTCCGCCGGGATCTGGATGACGCGCGGCAGCGAACGGGGCGCCTGTACCACTGCCATGCCGCTGTTGCGGCCGAAGGCGTCCTTGCCCTCCAGTGAGACGATGAAGTTGAGGCTCTTGTTGAGGATGCGCGGGAAGGGGTGTGAGGGGTCCAGCCCCATGGGCGAGAGCACCGGCAAGACTTCATCGTGGAAGTACTTGTGCATCCAGGCCTCCTGGGCGGCATTCCACTCGCTGCGCTTCAGCACGCGGATCGCCGCCTTCTCGAGCGCCGGGATCAAGAGCTCGTTGAGCGTGCGGTACTGCTGGCTGACGAGGTCGCGGGCCTCCTCGCTGATGCACCGCACCGCCTCGGACTCCGGCAGGTCGTCCGGGCCCATGGGCGCGGTCTGGAGCTCCAGGCGCTGCTTCAGGCCCGCCAGCCGAATCTCGTAGAACTCGTCCAGGTTGGTGGAGGAGATGCACAGGAAGCGCAGCCGTTCGAGCAGCGGCAGGGAGGGGTCCTGGGCCAGGTCCAGCACCCTGCGGTTGAATGCCAGCTGGCTCAACTCACGGTTGATGTAGAGCCCGGGTTGGTTGAGGTCCACGCTGTCCACGCCGCTTATATACGCATCCAGGTTGACAAGCATATGACAGGGACGCCGTCCCGACGCGGCAATACAACATATGCGCCTGGATCCGTGGGGGGCGAGGGCCGTGCTGTGGTGTTTTAACCTGTCACATCAGGTTCCCGGTTCTGTAATCTGCCTGTCATAGGCGCTCCGTAACCTTGCCCGCCATCCGGTCCTGCCGGCAGATTTCATCAATCATAGGGAGACCTTTGACATGCGTAAGTTCAACCTGATTTCCCTGGCGGTCGCAGCGGTCCTGGCCGCCCCGCTGGCCCATGCCGACGTCGGCGACACGACCCTCGGCGGCGTGCTGTACACCGACCTGACCAGCATCAGCACCACCCAGGATACCGCCACCGGCTCGACCGACAAGGACCCGAACGGTTTCGGTCTGGACGTGAAGCGCGCTTATCTGATCTTCAACCATGACTTCGACGACATGTGGTCCATGAACGTGACCACCGACTTCAACTTCCCGAAGCTGTCGGTCACCGGCACGGACTCCACCGGCGCCACTGTCAACTCCAGCGGCAACGCCCCTGAGACCCAGGTTTTCATCAAGAAGGCCTACGTGCAGGGCAAGTTCAGCAAGCTGGCCGTGCTGCGCGTCGGCGCCGCCGACATGCCCTGGATCCCGTACGTGGAAGGCGTGTACGGCTACCGCTTCGTGGAGAACACCCTCATCGACCGCACCGGTTTCGGCAACTCCGCCGACTGGGGCGTGAACCTGAACGGCAG
Source organism: Gammaproteobacteria bacterium (assembly GCA_036383255.1). NCBI lineage: Bacteria > Pseudomonadati > Pseudomonadota > Gammaproteobacteria > Gammaproteobacteria bacterium. The sequence continues at coordinate 51,396 of DASVOS010000016.1, forward strand.
CGGCGACCTCGCCAACTACTCCGTGTCGCTGGTCAACGGCGGCGGCTACAAGAACCCGAGCCGCAGCAAGGGCATGGACGCGGAAGGTCGCGTGAGCTTCGCGCCGCTGGACGGCAAGCTGATCATCGGCATCGGCGCCTATACCGGCAAGCGCGGCAAGGACATGGAAGCCGCTCCCGCCGCCAACACCGCTAGCCGCCAGGACCTATTGCTGGCCTGGAAGGACGCCGGCCTGACCGTGGGCCTCGAGTGGTTCAGTGCCGACAAGTGGAACGACGTGACCAACACCGGCACCACCACCAAGTCGGACGGCACCTCGCTGTTCGCGTCCTATGACTTCCCGGGCACCGACTTCTCCGTGTTCGGCCGCTACGACGACGTGAAGCCGACCAAGGACACTTTCTCCACCCAGGAAGACAAGTACTACAACGCCGGCTTCGCCTGGAAGTCGAACAAGAATGTGACCTGGGCCCTCGCCTACAAGAGCGACAAGGTGACGGACAACCTCAAGCTCGGCAACACCACTAACTCCCTGAAGACCCAGGAATTCGGCATCTGGGCCCAGGTGAAGTTCTGATCCGGTCCTAAGTTCCAAGCCTCCGAGACGAGAGTTGGGGCGGGTCTGCAAAGACCCGCCCTTTTTTTGGGGGCAGCGATTCTCATGCCTACCCGCCCCCGGCGGTCACAGTGGCGGGCCCGCCTTTTCGGCCGCATGCGGCTGTTCCTTAAGACTTCAGTTCTTCATGGCCCCTTAACAGGGGCGCAAGAAAATCCCGCCAGAATGCCGCTCGAACCCCACCCCGCGAAAGGACCTGCCGCCATGAAGCTCATCAACACCGATTCCTACACGCTGGAAAGCCGCCTGCAGCGGCTGGCCTCGGGCCGCCGGCGCCGCCGCCTGAACCGCCACGCGCCCGGAGCGAACCCCGGGGACAACAGCCCCCGCGGCACCACGCCCAAGAAAGCCGCCTGACCCGAGTTCTCCGCCCGCTTACCCCCGCCCACAGCGCCCATGGCTGTGGGTTTTTCGTTTTCCTTCCGATGCGGTAAAGGCAGGGCGAAACGTCAAATCACGGGGGCGGCCGGACGCTGTAATACTGTTGAAATATTTCAGTCATGGAGGCGTAACGCCCCTCCCCTAAAGTGGCGCGCATCCCGGACGGGCAGGCCCCGCGGGCGTGCCAGATCCGACCATCTCTTAAATTAGGGAGTCACGACATGTCAGTCACTTTCATCAAAAAGGCGGCCCTGGCTGCCGGCATGCTGGCCGCCAGCCTCGGCGGCGCCGCTTCGGCGGCCGATCAGCAGCAGTTCACCGGCGCCGGCAGCACGGCCATCTACCCGGTGCTGTCCGCCTGGTCCGATACCTACCACAAGGACACCGGCATCGCCTTGAACTACCAGTCCATCGGCTCCGGCGGCGGCATCAAGGCCGTCGAGGAGAAGACGGTGAACTTCGGTGCCACCGACAAGCCCCTGACTCCGGACGTGCTGACCCAGAACAACCTGGTGCAGTTCCCGGCGATCATCATCGGCATCACCCCGGTGGTGAACATCCCGGGCGTGGCCCCCGGCCAGATGGTGTTGAACGGCCAGGTGCTGGCGGACATCTACCTGGGCAAGATCACCAACTGGAACGACAAGGCCATCGTGGCCCTAAACCCGGGTCTGACCCTGCCGGACTCCACCATCGCCGTGGTGCACCGCGCCGACGGCTCGGGCACGACCTTCACCTTCACCAACTACCTGTCCAAGGTCTCCGACGAGTGGAAGACCAAGGTGGGCTCCGACACCGCCGTCTCCTGGCCGACCGGCCTCGGTGGCAAGGGCAACGCGGGCGTGGCCAACTTCGTCAACCAGGTGAAGGGCTCCATCGGCTACGTGGAATACGCCTATGCGCTGCAGAACAACATGGCCTATACCAAGATGGCGAACCATGACGGCAAGACCGTCGCCCCGGAGCTGAAGAGCTTCCAGGCGGCCTCGGCCAATGCCGACTTCACCAAGGTGGAGGGTTTCTACCTGATCCTGACCGACCAGCCGGGTGCCGAGAGCTGGCCGATCACGGGCGCCACCTGGGTGCTGATGCGCTCCGATGGTGACAAGGCCCAGAACACCGCCGTGGCCAAGTTCTTCGGCTGGGCCCTGACCAAGGGTCAGGCGCAGGCCGAGAAGCTCCAGTACGTGCCGCTGACCCAGAAGACCTACGACCTGATCGCCTCCTACTGGAAGGCCAAGCTGGGCATCACCCTGAATAGCCACCAGAACTTCCACTGATCGCGGGGAGGGGGCCGGACACCCGGTAAGGGCTCCGGCGGACCTCTAAGGGGCGGCGGTAGGGCAATAGTGCCCTGCCGCCGCCGCTTTTTTAGCCATCCCAAAAGAGATCGTCACCCTCTCTAAGGGGCCTACAAGCCCCGGATTGGCCCCTCCTATGCTTTAGAGCCATCCGGCCGGTGAAAGTGTCGTGCGCGGCAGGCCCGCAAGGCCCCACCCATACCCCCGAAACCCGCGCCGTTCCTGGGCTTTAAGTTGACACGGTTCAGCCACTTATCAGACAATTACCGGCTTCGCCTGTGGAGGGGTACTCAAGCGGCCAACGAGGGCAGACTGTAAATCTGCTGGCTTCACGCCTACGAAGGTTCGAATCCTTCCCCCTCCACCAGACAGTGCGGCGCTTAAGACCACCGGAGCCCTCGTTGGCAGGGTAGACCGGAGCGCCCGGACTAAACGCCTAAAGCGGGTGTAGTTCAATGGTAGAACCTCAGCCTTCCAAGCTGATGGTGTGGGTTCGATTCCCATCACCCGCTCCAGAGTGCTTGCTGGACTGAGTGTCGTCGAAAGAGTGAGAGAGACCGACTGTTTATCGCCCATGTAGCTCAGTCGGCAGAGCACGTCCTTGGTAAGGACGAGGTCACCGGTTCGATTCCGGTCATGGGCTCCAGGTCGCCCGACTCCATATATATGGAGAGGGCAGTGTGAGACGCAACAGAGCAAAAACGGAGTAGCACCGTGTCCAAGGCAAAATTCGAGCGTACCAAACCGCACGTGAACGTTGGCACCATCGGTCACGTCGACCATGGCAAGACCACGCTGACCGCGGCCTTGACCGTGGTGCAGGCGAAGAAGTTCGGCGGTGAGGCGA